>JAEEMP010000003.1 GCA_016283275.1 Lachnospiraceae bacterium | reverse complement strand
TATTTTTTATACACAATTACGTCACAAACCGAAAATATAATGTGGTTCATAAGAAACAAAGAGACTCTGAAAGGAGATGCTATTATGGACGAGCAGAGATTTAATACAAATTATAATAACATAAACGGTCAGCAGACCGGTTATACAGCACAAAACTACAGACCGGTATATTCGGCGCAGCCGGCTTTGCCTCATCAGCCTGCTTCTTCACCTAAAAAAAAGAAAACTTTTATGCCGAAGGTTCTGGTAGCCCTGGCGATCGGTCTTATATTCGGAATATCCGCATCGCTTGGTTTTTATGCGACCAATACGCTTACGGGCTATAAAGACACAAGGGACTCTACTAAAGAAGTTTCCGAACTTAAAGAAGAGGTAAATGATCTTAAAAGCCTGATCTCCTCTATGGATGACGGAAGCGTTGTTATAACGGATGCATCTTCGGGTGTACAGTATTCAACGGTTGTAACCGATGTCACGGAAGTGGTCGAAAAGGTAATGCCTTCAATGGTATCGATCACTAACCTTTATGAAGAAACATATTCATATTGGGGAAGAGTATATACCGAAGAACTTGAAGCCAGCGGTTCGGGCATAATAGTGGGTGAGAACGATACAGAATATCTTCTTGTGACCAACTATCATGTTATCGAAGGAAATGTCCAGCTTACGGTACAGTTTGTCGATGAATCAACGGCTACGGCATATGTTAAGGGTTCCGATGAATCGATCGATATAGCCGTTCTGGGTGTCAAGAAGTCAGATCTTGATGCAGATACAAAGAAGGCTATAGCCATTGCCAAGATGGGTGATTCGGATAATCTTAAGATCGGTGAGCCTGCAATAGCGATAGGTAACGCTCTCGGTTACGGTCAGTCCGTTACTACCGGTGTTATTTCCGCACTCAATCGTGATATCCAGATGGAGAACACGTGGAACAGCCTTATTCAGACCAACGCAGCCATCAACCCCGGTAACTCGGGCGGTGCTTTACTCAATATTCAGGGTGAAGTGATCGGTATCAACTCCAACAAGATCGGCGGTTCGACCGTTGAAGGTATGGGATATGCGATCCCTATAAGCGATGTTAAGGAAGTGATCGAAACCTTTATGAACCGTACAAACAACGGTAAGGTTTCAAACGATGAAAGAGGTTATCTGGGTATCAACGGCTCAACTGTTGACGATGCCACATCAGCAACCTTCGGTATCCCTAAAGGAGTATACGTAACAAGCGTATATGTTGGTTCCGCAGCCGATGAGGCCGGTATACTAAAGGGTGATGTGATCACCAATGTTGACGGTCAGAATATTAAAGAATTATCAGAGCTTCAGGAACTTCTTGAATATCATAAGAACGGCGACACGATAACCGTAAAGTTAATGCGTTCCGAACCCGACGGTTACAAAGAGATCGTCATGGATGTAACACTCGGCACAAAGTAAATAAATTAAACGGCGACCCTTATAAGGGCCGCCGTTATTTTTTTATCCTCTTGCTTCAAGTAAGGGAGCGGGCGTTACGGTTCGAAGTTCTATTACGGGACCGCCTTTGCCTTCGATATATTCGCGGGTAATGGTAACGGTTCCGATGTTTTTATCTTTGGGTATCTCATACATTATGTCGAGCATGAATTCTTCTATTATCGCTCTGAGCGCTCTGGCGCCCGTGTCCTTTTCAAGGGCCTTTTCCGCAATGGCTTCGAGTGCATCATCGGTAAACTTAAGGTCTACTTCGTCAAGATTTAAAAGCTTTTGATACTGCTTAAGGATCGCGTTTTTTGGCTCCTTTAATATTTCAACAAGCATTTCTTTTCCGAGACCTTCAAGTGTGCATATGATCGGAAGCCTGCCCACAAATTCGGGTATCATGCCGAATTTCTTGATGTCTTCAACGGTAACCTTGGACAGAATGTTCTTTTCCTTGTCCCATTTGTCTTTAAGGTCTGCAGTATAACCGATGGAAGTCTGTTTATTAAGTCTTTGCTTTATGATCTCTTCAAGATCCGGGAAAGCACCGCCGCAGATAAAAAGAATATTTCTGGTATTGACCGTTGCGAGAGGTACCATTGCGTTTTTTGAGTTGGCGCCGACGGGAACTTCGATTTCAGCTCCTTCCAAAAGCTTGAGCATTCCCTGCTGAACAGATTCGCCGCTTACGTCACGGCTGGTCTGCTGTTTTTTACGGGCGATCTTATCGATCTCATCTATAAAGATAATGCCGCGCTCCGCACGATCCACATCGTTATCCGCGGCAGCCAGAAGCTTGGATACTACGCTTTCAATATCATCGCCGATATATCCCGCTTCGGTAAGGCTTGTGGCATCCGCTATCGCAAGCGGTACATCAAGAAGACGGGCAAGAGTTTTTACAAGATAAGTCTTGCCGGAGCCTGTAGGTCCTATCATTAAGATATTGGATTTTTCTATTTCAATCTCATCCATCGTGTTGGTGGCAACACGCTTATAGTGATTATATACCGCAACGCTTATTATTTTTTTGGCCTGTTCCTGACCGATCACATACTCATCGAGTTTTTTCTTTATCTCGTGAGGCGGAAGGATATCTTTTATATTGATGGGCTCAAGAGGCTTTTTCTTTTTCTTGGGTGCGTTTTGACGCCCTGTCATACCTCCGAGAAGGTCGTTTAAGTTTATAAAACTTACATTGGAAAAACCGCCCTGGAGACGTTTTTTGCCGGTATCCGCGGGATCATCGTCGCCTTCATCGGGCGTGTCTTTGGTATCGCTATCCTCTTCAACCTCACCTTTAAGGACTTCTTCTTTATCCTCGTCTTTTTCTTTCTTGGCTTCATCGGAAGGAGCTGCATTCTGCCCCATAAACATATTGGGCATTCCGGTGAGCATTTCGGGCGGCAAATTCATATCGTGAGCCATGTCGAGAGTTTTCTGAAGGCAATCGGTACAAACGTTGATCCCTTCCGAAAGACGCAGCATGCCTTTGCATTTACTCTCCGGTCTTTGGCACATAAAACAAACTGATTCGTATTCTTCTGACATAATTATTTCCTTTCAAATCTATAGCCCACATTATAGCTTTATATTATGCCCAAAACAAGTAAACTTTCTATTAAAAGGACATAAAAAACGCAGACCGTTTTTGCGGTCTGCGAATTATTTATAACCGATGAAAGAAAATTATGCTTCCTCTTTCTTGGTCTTATTGTTAAGCTTCGGGATCATTATGTTACATACGATAAATGCTACTATGTAAAGTGCAAGTGTAACATAAAGGACCGTCTGATAACCTACGGGGTTAACACTCGCGGTGGAACCGTCGGAAAGAGTGATCTCTTTAAACTCACCAACGCGGTTAACGATCGCGGTTGCCATCTGGTTTCCGGTAAGACCCGCAAAAGCCCATGCCGATAAGCACATGCCGTGTACTGCGGAAATCTGTTTCATACCGAAGTGATCGGAAAGAAGAGTGGGTACATTGGAGAAACCTCCGCCGTATCCTGCGTTGACCATGATCAAAAGTCCTACACAGATAACTGCGAGAACCGGAACACCGGCACCCTTTACGATACCCTGTGTGATAACGGTTACGCCGGTGAAGAGGATCGAGAGAATGAATATAATCTTGTAAATGGTGTTACGATCCTTAAAGAAATCTGCCCATGCGGAGAATCCAAGTCTTCCTGCGGCATTGGCAATAGCTGTAACGGAAGCAAGTGTTGCTGCAACACCTACGCTTAACCCGATTGCTTTGAATATCATCTTTTCCTGGGAGATAAGAGCGAGACCGCAGGTAATGTTGATATAGAACATGATCCAGATACCGATAAAGGTTTTGTTTCCGAATGATGTTTTAAAGTTTTCCCCGAGAGTCTTGAAGAACTCTTTAAGACCGCCGCCTTCGGAATGCTTTTCAACCCATGTTGAAGGCTTCTTAAGAAGAAGGTGTCCGATAAACATCATTACACAGTACACACCGCCCATGATAAAGAACATGGGAGCGGGATTGTTGTCGAATGCGGTAAGGATCTTCTGCATGATGGGACTGGCTATGGCTTTTGCAAGACCGAATCCCGCAACCGCAAGACCTGTAGCAAGACCTTTTTTGTCCTGGAACCAAAGCATAAGGGTCTTAACGGGGGAAAGATAACCGGTGCCGAGACCGATACCCATTATACAACCGTAACAAACAAAAATGAGGGGAAGTGACTTAAGCATGATACCGAAGCCAGTTCCTACCATGCCGAGTGTAAAGCAGATGGTTGCAATGAGTGATGACTTGTGGATATCCTTTTCGACCACGTCGCCCAAGAATGCGGCTGACATACCGAGGAAGAAGATCGCAAGTGAGAATGCCCATTCCGTTGAACTCTTCTTTGCTCCGATATAGTTGGCGATTTCACCGCTGAAGGTAGACCAGCAATAAACCGTACCGATACTGCAGTGAAGGAGCAACGCAGGAATCGCACCGCGAATCCATTTGTTTTCTTTCATATTTATATACCTCTTTCTTTTATATAATAAACAACAAAATCATTATAGCGGAAATTGCCAATATTGCAAGGAATTTAGTGCTTTATAAGTGTAATGCCGGTCAGGTAAATAATCTGTTAACGTTTTTTTTGTATCATTTTTGTAGTATTATGGATTTAGTATGAGAAGGGGTTTGGCATGTTTACGGATTCCAAAAACAAAGAAAAATACAATCCGGATATAATCATATGTGTGGGAATCGTTGTTTTTCTTATGACGATGCTTCTTTCTGCCATGCTATCCCCTTCTAAACTTGAGATCAATGACAATGCTATAGATTATTCCGACTCGTGGACGGGTGAAACGGGTTCTCTTATTGATCTGAACGATCTTCGCGGAAGGGATCATTTTACGGTTCACAGACGTGTTGAGGGCGAGGATGTTGCCACCAGGGCATTGTGTTTTAAGAGCAAGGATATTCGTTTTACGATGCAGCTGGACGGCGAGACCGTATACGAATTCAGACCCGAATTTTCAAGAATACTCGGTAAATCATACGGTTATTATGTCCATGTCATAGAGCTTCCCAATATAGAGACGGCTGCGAATGTATCGATCGAGATCGATAATATCTACAGAAAAGGTTTTCCTTGTATAAAAGATTTTGAACTCATGGACAGCGAAGCATATATGCTTAATATGATGCGCAGACAGCTTCCCACATCATTGATATATGCCGTGATCTTTATAGCTGCATTCGTGGTCATGTTCTTTGGCCTTTTAGGAAAAAAACTCGGTATCTATCGAAATGAGATAGTATCAGCCGGCGCGTATCTAATGATATGCGTACTGAGCGTCATATGCAATTTCGATCTTTTTAAATTGTCGGCCGGAAATCCGATGGCTTTTAACTTTGTACAGCATTATGCTCTTATGGTAATGCCGTATCCCCTGATCACTTATGTGACATATGCGATAAAGCAGAACGGCTCGAAAGTACCGCTTTTCGTGGGAGTGGCATGTGCGATCAATGTGATCATATGCACAGTATCGACCTTTATCGGAAAATATGATTATATGGAACTTAATGTCATCAACCAGGCCGTTCTGGTTGCCACCCATATAATAATTCTATACTATATAGTATATGTTTCCGCGGCCAGACGTTTAAGACATGCGGCAGATATAATTCCGGTAGTGGGATTTTTGTTTTACATAGTGTGTTCGGCTGTGGCGGCGATCAATTATAAGAACGGGCTTACATATACACCCACCGAAGAAGCGTATACCGTAGGATTTTCTATTTTTGCCGCAACGGTCATAGGGCATGAGATCAGTACGATCGCCAGGATAAGCAATAAGGGCATATATGCCGAAGTTATGGAAGAACTTGCCTATCAGGATAATCTTACGAATCTTTCGAATCGTCAGGCATATGACAGAGACACCAAAAAACTTGAGGAAACTGCTGAGGACAAGGATTATACCTTGATAATGCTCGATATGAATTATTTAAAACGGATCAACGATGGAATCGGACATGCTGAAGGTGACCGATATTTAAAGACATTGGGGATCATCATCGAGAACACATTCGCTGAACCGTATGCAAGATGCTACAGGATCGGAGGCGATGAGTTCTTTATAATAGAAGAAGGGTTGCCTGAGGATGAGGCCAATAAAGCGCGCATCCGGGAGTTTCTTGACAGAGTTGATCGTTTTAACAGTGAAAATTCCGCATTTAAGCCGGGCAGAACTCCGTTGAGCGTCGCTTACGGATACAAAGCATATAATCCCGCAAAAGATAACATCAATGCTGCTATCAAGGAAGCGGATGATAATATGTATGAGTGCAAGACGATAATGAAGCAGAAGAGCTGCTAGAACTTTTTGGCCGTAAAGAGATTTTTCTTTTACCTTATATATGTTTATCAAAGCGGCAAAAACTGCTTGACAACGCATTTTTACGTATGTATACTAATGTGGCATGCGTAAATGTGCGTTTTTTTTGTGCGCATTAAAGTATAGTAT
>JAEEMP010000026.1 GCA_016283275.1 Lachnospiraceae bacterium | reverse complement strand
TCGTAAGGAGCAAACCTTCACAGAGTCTGTCCGTAACTTCAACTTCGGGTGTATTGGTAAAATATCTTTCAAAGATATGTGCCATGATATCGGTGATACCGTATGCCGTCTGATAAGGGGGAAGTGTACATGTAAGTTCGGGATTTAATATCGAAAATCTCGGTCTTACAAGATCCGAACCTATATCTCTCTTAAGCATGCCGTCTTCTTTTGTGACAACACTCGCACCGCTGCCTTCGCTTCCGGCTGCGGCTATCGTAAGAACGGTACCGATCGGAAGTGCCTTTGATACGGGTGCCTTACGCATGTACATATCCCAGAAATCACCGTCATAATAAAAACCTGCGGCAATACCTTTGGATGAATCTATAACAGAACCTCCGCCTACGGAAAGGATAAAATCTATATTTTCTTTTCTTGCAAGTTCGATACCTTCATAGATAAGCGTATCTCTGGGATTCGGCTTAACACCGCCGAGCTCAACATGGTAAAGGCCGGCATCATCCAAAGCTTTACATACTCTGTCGAGCAATCCCGACTTTTTTGCCGATGCCGAGCCGTAGTGCACAAGCACTCTGCTTCCGCCGTATTTTTTGACACATTCGCCGGCTTTTAACTCGGTACCCTTACCGAACACAAACTCTGTGGGGGAATAGAATTGAAAATTATCCATAAAAAACCTCCTTTACACTGAAAATCTCTTACTGATCTTCAGTATAAAGGAGTGCATAAGATCTTGCTATAAATTTAAAAGAAAAAAACTGTAAAAAACTATGTAAAGACTATTTTTTAAAACCATCCTTCAAAAGAACGCTTCTGTTAAATACAAGGTGTTCGGGTGAACTGTCCTTGTTGTCCATACAGAAGAAACCGACTCTCATAAACTGGAAGGTGGGTGCATTCACACCGCGCTTATTCTCTGTCTTATCGAATTCCTTTGCAATCTCGACCATTTTGGGCTCAACCTTACAGTTCTTAAGTACGGTAAGGCTTTCGGGGTTTAAGCAGTCAAGGAAGTTCTTGTCGGGTCCGTCGGGCTGCTCATCTTCAAATAAGTTGTTGTAAAGTCTGACCTCGGCATCAACGCAGGTAGCGCTGTCGATCCAGTGGATCGTGGCACCCTTTACCTTACGGCCGTCAGCGGGGTTGCCGCCTCTGGACTCTGGATCGTACTCGCAGAGCACCTCGGTCACATTGCCGTTTTCATCCTTGACACAGCCTGTACAGGTCACAAGATATGTACCTTTGAGGCGTACTTCATTACCAGGGAACATCCTCTTATACTTCGGAATGGGCTCCTCCATGAAGTCCTCTGCCTCCATATAGAGGTTTCTTGAAAATGTGATCTCATGTGTACCGTCTTCGGGTCTTAAAGGATTGTTCTCAACCTCAAATACTTCGGACTTACCTTCGGGATAGTTGGTGACCGTAAGCCTGACCGGGTTCACGACCGCCATTGTACGGGTAGCGGTCTCGTTAAGATCGTCGCGTAAGCATCTTTCAAGCTCGGCAAATTCGATTATATTGGTACTCTTTGCAACACCTATGCTGTCACAGAAATTACGGATAGATTTTGCCGTATATCCTCTTCTTCTTAAACCGCAGAGGGTAGGCATTCTCGGATCGTCCCAGCCGGATACGTATTTTTCTTCGACAAGCTGACGAAGTTTTCTTTTGCTCATGACCGTATGGTCTATACCGAGACGCGCGAACTCGATCTGGCGGGGTTTGTGATACGGGATCGATACATTTGTGACTACCCAGTCATACAGGGGTCTGTGATCTTCGTACTCAAGCGAGCAGAGCGAATGTGTGATCCCTTCGAGCGCATCCTGAATAGGATGGGCAAAATCATACATCGGGAAAATGCACCACTTTGTACCCTGACGGTGGTGATTGATAAATCTTATACGATATATAACGGGATCTCTCATATTGAAGTTTCCGCTTGCAAGGTCGATCTTTGCACGAAGCGTCATCTTACCTTCTTCTATCTCGCCGTTTTTCATCTTCTCAAAAAGCTCAAGGTTTTCTTCTATAGGTCTGTCTCTGTACGGAGAGGTCGCGGGAGTGGATGTATCTCCGCGGTTTGCCTTAAACTCCTCGGGAGTAAGCTCACATACGTATGCAAGCCCCTTCTTTATAAGCTCTATCGCATATTCATAGTCTTTTTCAAAATAATCCGAACCGTAATAGAATCTGTCGCCCCAGTCAAATCCGAGCCAGTGGATATCCTGCTTGATGGCATCCACATATTCGGTGTCTTCCTTGGCGGGGTTTGTATCATCCATTCTTAAATTGCAGATACCGCCGAAACGCTCAGCCATACCGAAATCTATACAAAGTGCCTTACAATGGCCTATATGCAGATATCCGTTGGGTTCCGGAGGAAAACGCGTATGCACGGTCTTACCCTCAAACTGACCGCCCTTAGAAATATCCTCCTTGATAAAGTTATAGATAAAATTGGTGTTTTCTGCCTCTTCGCTTACAGGCATTAAATTTTCGTCGGACATAGTCCTCTCTCCTTATAAAAAGATATGATCAATTCATTTTAATGTTCTTTATGCTTAATTGCAACAATCTACCTGTCCATCTTAAAGATTTTGACCCTGGCCCAGACCGCCATTATCGAAAATACCATTCTGAACATATAAAGTATCGGCTTTATGATGCCCGAATGCATGCTCTTTCCTTCGGTCCTTGCATACATTACGGCAGGGATCTCTTTTACCGTATACCCAAGCATGAGCATTTGCATGAGCATGTTGGCATCGGGATATTTATCGTCAAAATGCGAATAACCCGAATAATAGCTGAAAGTCCGCCTGCTTAAACCCTGAAGTCCCGATGTGGGATCCATGATCTTTTGCCCGCCTCCGCACTTTATCAAAGCTCGAAACAGCACAAATGCGATCTTTTTGGTAACGGGAACGTGAAAAGAAACCGCATCCTTTACAAATCGCGAACCTATCACTATGTCGGGACAATTGCCTTTTTCGTCGGGGGTGGTAAGAGCCTTGTATATGTTTTGAATGTTTGACGGATCGTGCTGTCCGTCCGCATCCATCTGGATGACGTATTCATAGCCTTTTCTTTCGGCGTATTTGTAGCCTGCCTGAAGTCCCGAGCCGTATCCAAGATTAAATATATGCGTCACAACCTTGTGACCGTGTTCTTTTACAATGTATTCCGTTGCATCGGACGATGCATCGTTCATGACAAGTACATCGCAAAAATCGGAAATTTCCGGAGCTTCAAGCCTTTCAAGCACCGGCTCTATCGTCTTTGCCTCGTTGTAAGCCGGGATGATGATCAAAACATCATGGCCGTCGGGACGCTTTACTTTTTCACTTTCGCTGTTTAAAAGAGAGACCTGAATGGCAAGTTCCTGATTTTTCCTTGTAAGTTCAGATATCTTAAGACTTACGAAGTACGCGGCGTATAACCCTCCGTAAAAGATTATAAACAAAAGAACAAGACCGGCCGTACTTATATAATCATTCCAGTGCGTGGGGTGTACCAAGATCCCGGCAAGTATTAAAGCTATCGAAACGACGCCCCATGCCAGACAGAAAGACTCCACCATCTTTCTTTTGGCAAGACTTCCTATCGTGATAAAGAGCATCACGATACCCGTTATAACAAGGATAAGCCTTATAAAATCACCGGATTGAACAAACATTAATATTACCTCTCACTGTCAATGTATCTCGGCAAGCCCGATCACATTAATAATATACTGTAAAATACAGATCTTTTCAAAACTTTTGTGTCAAATGAACGGATTGTAGAAGCGGCTTTTGTTTAATATATTAAGCGCGTAAGAGATCGCAACAAGCAAAATACATACTGCCATAGCCGCGATGTCCGCCGGCTTGAAATTCCTGCCCATGTACCAGGTACGCTTTTTGTTCTTGCCGAATCCTCTTAACTCCATCGCATTTGATACCGTTTCGATCTTATCCATACTTGAAAGGATAAGCGGTACAAGGATCGAAGCCGCACTTTTAAGCCTTTTAAGCGGTGTCGCTTTTTTGCTCATCTCTATGCCTCTGGCCTGCTGAGCCTGGGAAATATCGTGATACTCCCTCTGAACATCCGGAATATATCTTAAAGCCAAAGCAACCGAATAAGCCACACTGTATTTAACCCCTATCTTATTAAGCGATGCCGCAAATTCACTTGGATTGGTGGTGCATACAAACAAGAGGATAAACGGTATCGTGGCGGTATACTTAAGGAAATAGTTCAAATGGTAAAAAAGCTGTTCCGCCGTAGGAGCATATTTACCCGTAAGTCCGAAAAGATATGTGCACGTCCCGTAGATCTCCGTACCGTGATGTGGTGAAAACAGATACACCAGGATATTGTTCATCAAAAGGAAAGCCGCGGTAAACACCATCATAAAAGAAACGTCTTTCCACTTTATGCGCGAGACCTTTAAAAGCACAAATGAGGCGACCGACAATATGAAAAGAAACCTTGTATCGTAAGTGAACATTGCCGCAAAACTCCATAATAGGAGGCAGACGCATTTGGTCGCACCCGTGAGTCTGTGTATAGGTGAAGGGCGGTCGATATAATTGAAAAGATTGTTCATCTCATAACCTCCCTCTCATAATCTATAAAACGCTTAACATAGTCGCCCGGATCGTCAATACCGCACATTAACGCAAGTTCATAAAGCGAAGTTTCCTTAAGGCTTGCCTTATCAACCGTCTCTTTATCGGTAAGTATATGGGCTGCGGTGTCGTCGGCTATGATAAGCCCGTCTGAGAACACGATAGCCCTATCGGCATATTCGAGCATTAAATGCATGTCGTGCGTGATCATCACGATCGTGATACCGCTTTGATTGAGTTTAAGAAGAAACTCCATTATGTCCGTGTAATGCCTGTAATCCTGCCCCGCGGTCGGCTCATCGAGTATTATCATCTCAGGGTCCAGCGCCAGAATGGAAGCAATAGTCACTCGCTTTTTCTGACCGAAACTGAGTGCCGATATCGGCCAGTTTCGAAACGGCCAAAGTCCGCATACCTTAAGTACTTTTTCGACCTTTTCCCTGATAATGTCTTCCGGAACGCCTCTTGTTCTTAATCCGAGCGCAACTTCATCGGCGATCATGACCTTGGATATCATCTGATTGGGATTTTGCATCACATAACCGATATGATCCGCGCGTTCTTTTATCGAAAGACCTTCTATATCCTCACCCTTAAAGAAGATCTTGCCTTCCTGCTGTGTCTCAAAGCCGCACACGACCTTTGAAAAGGTAGATTTGCCCGCGCCGTTTGTGCCGACTATAGCAAGCATTTCTCCCTCTTTGACCGCCACTGTGATACCCTTTAAGGCGACATGGCCGTTATCATAAGCAAATTTAACGGAATCGGTCTTAAGAAGCATGCCGCCGAGTTTCTTATCCTCTGCGGCTTTTGCGGTCATGTACCAGTTTCTGACCTTAAGCTTATCCTCATCGGAAAGCTTTATGCTCTTAATACTTGAAGGCTTTATTAAAGGTGTTATCTCAACATTTGCATATTTGAGCGCGGTTATGTATAAAGGTTCCCTTATACCGTTTTCGCTCAAAAATCCGCCTGAAAGAAGCCTGTCGGGAGTAGTATCCGCTATGATCCTGCCCTCTCCCATGAGTATGATCCTGTCCACGGGCTTATAGAGCACATCTTCAAGACGATGCTCAACGATAATGACCGCCGCACCTGTCTTTTTCTGCATCTCGTCGATCAGTTCTATCGCCTGCTTGCCTGTAGCGGGATCGAGATTTGCCAAAGGCTCGTCGAAAAGAAGTATGTCCACATCATCCACAAGTACGCCCGCAAGCGATACCCTCTGCTTCTGTCCTCCGGAAAGTTCTACGGGAGCATGATCCAAAAAATCTTCTATATGTACAAGTTTGGCCACTTCGGGAACTCTTATTTTGAGCATTTCCGTAGCCACACAATCGTTTTCAAGAGCAAATGCTATATCCTCGGCAACGGTGAGGCCCACAAACTGGGCGTCGGAATCCTGCAAAACCGTGCCTACGCTTTTTGAAAGGTCAAATAAACTTAAATCTCTTGTTTCTTTTCCTTTTATCTTTAAACTTCCGGTCATCTGACCTTTGTAAGAAAAAGGAATAAGCCCGTTTATACAATGAACGAGCGTCGACTTACCGCAGCCGGACGGCCCGGCTATAAGGATCTTTTCGCCTTTTTTTACCGAAAAGCTTATATTGTAAAGCGTGGGCTTTTGCTGCGCATTATATTGAAATCCGAAATCTTCAAAGCTTAACAAACAATCTTCCATATCTGTACCGCAAACTTAAAACAGGGCAGGATAATCCCGCCCTGCAATATTTTAATATATCTTATTCTTCTTCCTTAAGGCTGCCCTTCTTCGGAATGGCTGCTGCGTATGCTACGCAAAGAAGTGTACCGATAACAGCGGTGGCTACGATATTGATACCTGCGCCCACAAGACCCTGAAGAAATACCTTATTGGCAGGCTCCTGATAGATCAGGATATCAAGTACGGGAGCGATCACTACCCATGCAACAAGATGGCAAACGATCTGAGCAGCATTGAAGATGAGAATATCTTTCTTGCCGAACTGGCCTTCATCGATCTTCATCTTGCTTGCCACAAAGCCCATCATGAAACCAAAGAACGCCGATGCGATAACCCAGCTCCACCATACTCCCCAACCGAAACTGAAATCGATAAAGAAGTGGCCGATAAGACCTGCAAGAACACCTGCGATAGGGCCAAACACTGCTGCGATAAATGCAAGCACGCCGTACTGAATGGAAATGTTGGTATTCGGAATACCGCTGGGGATCGCTACGAAACGTCCCAATACGAAGAACAGAGCGGCACCGATACCGGTAGCAACGATAGTCTTAACAGAAAACTTTTTCATGACCATTATCCTCCTGGAAACAGTTAGTTTAACCTACATCAATAATTCTATCACACAGTTTTTCTTTGTACCATACAGTATTTCTATTATTATAAACAGATTTTACCCAAGAGGATGCAAAACCTTATACATGCAAAGATTCGGTTCCATCCTGTCAAAATTCCATGTGTGGAAAGAGTCCCCCTTACAGTACTTATACTGCTTGCAGTTTGCACATTTCCCCGTCTGTCTGAAATCCGTCCTGAAGATCTCAAATCCGTTTTCCCAGACATCTTTAAGCCGATCCGTACGGATATTACCCTGCACAAGTTCCGGACGCCTCTCGATATCCAGACACGCTCCGATATTTCCGTTGTTCATGATACTTGCCACATAAACACCGGCACTGCAAAGAAAATACCAGCCTCTGGTCTCTCTTTCATGCTCAACGCCGAGATAATGGCTGCAGCCGTAGCAGACTTCCATCTTTCCCATGTACCTGTGTTCTTCCACAAACCTTATGACACCCCTGTACTCCGCTTTTGAAAGCATGATTTCCGGGGTATCCTTAGCTCGTCCGATAGGCTCAACGTTTATGACCCTCCACGACCTTACGCCGGTTTTTGAGATAAGCTCATACATTTCATCAAGCTCTTTGTAATTTTTCTTATGAACGACCGTGGTGATCTGAACATGCTTAAATTTATGTTTTAAAAGGCACTTAACGCCTTCCATCGTCTTTTTAAAACTGCCCGGGCTTTCACGAAACCAATCATGAGTTTCTTCAAGACCGTCGACGCTCACCGATATCGTCTTCATGCCGGTCTCATAAAGTTTTTCGGCGATCTCATCGTTTATGAGCGTTCCGTTTGTGGTCATGCCCCAGTTATATCCAAGGCTTTTCGCATACGCCATAAGTTCAAAAAAATCCGGATAAAGAAGCGGCTCGCCTCCTGTCACGCACAGGGCTAAACGTGATATGTCGAAATCTTCTTTGACCTGATCGAGCACACCCTTCCACTCTTCCAAACTCATCGGTTTTCCGGCCCTGTCATTCTTATCCCCGCACTTTGAACCGCAATGTCTGCAATGCTCGTTACAGTTAAAAGTGAGTTCCAAAAAAAGAGAGCGTAGCACGGGATTTTGGCGAAGTTTCTCGTCCCTGTACCGTGCCAGCTCATCCATATGAATTCTTTTTATTTTATTTGAAAGTCCGCTGTTGCCAACCATTGATTGCAGACTCCTTTTTATCAATCATCGGTATTCGGAGTTACGGGTTCATCCTCAAACATTTCGGGAGGTCCGTAAATAGTCTCCACTTCTGCCTCTTCGGGATCATAATCCTGATCGAACATTTCGGGAGGTCCGTATATTTCCTCCGGATTATCATTTTCGGGATCATAATCCTGATCGGATATTTCGGGAGGACCGTATATCTTCTCCCTGCTTTCATTTTCGGGATCGTAATCCTCATCGAACATTTCGGGAGGACCATAGATTTCCACCGGCTCATTACCGTGCGGTGAAAAAGAACACCCCGCAACGGCCGCAGACATGGAACCTATTGCAAAAAGACCGAAAAGTTTTTTCCTGCCGTTTCCCTTTTTCTTCATAACACTTTCCCCTGTTTTAAAAAACAAAAAGCGGATAACGGGAGTCGGACCCGCCTCCTAAGCTTGGGAAGCTCATGTACTACCGATGTACTATATCCGCGGACAAAAGAATTTTACCATAAAAAAATGTGACACACAATAGTTGTGCCCTACTGTGTGTCACATTATTTTATTCCCTCGATCTATCACTGAGTGTCATTATGAAGTGAACTTCCGTTCATATTTGCGTTCTTTTTGCTTGTGTGCGAACACGAATACTTTGAGCAGGCTGACGAATAAGGGCATCCGATACATGCATTCCCCTTCTTTTTTTCTTTGACTATATAACTTATCGCCCATATAACGATGGCTAAAAGACATATTCCAGCAATGATCGTTGCCATATCCGTATAAAAAGCCTCCTTTCATATTATGATATCATAATCGGTTCTTCCGTAAAAGCTTAAGCCGCTTTATTGGCATGAAGTTCGTACTGCTTGTCGAAGTTTGCGCGGCTCTTGTGAGCTATGAATGCCACGATCGCACAGATACAAAGAACTGCGATAAGCCCCGGTACGAATGCTGCGCCAAGCTTACCTTCGGTGATCAGAGTGCCGATCTGGTAGGTAAGGAAGGCAACCGTATATCCTGTGGCAAGCTGAAGTCCGATCGCTGCCCACAGCCACTTTGCGTTGTGCATCTCGGAGTTCATGGCACCGATCGCTGCGAAACAAGGCGGTGTGTAAAGGTTAAAGAACAGATATGCCAAAGCTGCTGCGGTCGTAAGACCCATAACTGACGCAACTTCGTTTGCTCCGCCGGTAAGTGCGAGTTCTTCTGTATCGATAAAGTTGGTGATCGCATAGCATACAGCAAGAGTACCGACAACGTTTTCTTTTGCGATGAAGCCCGTAACTGCCGCTGCGGCAAGCTGCCATGCAAAGATACCTACGATCGGGATAAGAAGATAAGCGAAAGGTGTTGCGATGGTTGCCAGGATTGAAGTATTCTCCATGCCCTCTTCGACTACCCGGAAGTGCCAGTCGAAGGACTGCATCAGCTGAACAACAAGGTTACATATCAAAATGATGGTAGCTGCCTTAACGATATAGGCCTTTGCTCTTTCAAGCATTGAACCGAATGCGAATTTAAGGCTTGGAACCTTCCACTTGGGAAGCTCCATGATAAAGAATGACTTTCTGTATTTATAACCTGTAACGAACTTGATCAAAAGCGCACCGAGGAATATAAGTAAGATCCCGATGAAATAGCTTACCGTGCTTACCCAGCCTGCGCCGTTAAAGAATGCGCCCGCAAAAAGAGCGATAACGGGGATCTTTGCACCGCAGGGGATAAAAGTCGTAAGCATTGTGGATGCTCGTCTTTCACGCTCGTCTCTGATCGTACGGCAGGCCATGATGGCGGGAATACCGCAGCCTGTACCGATCACGATCGGGATAACTGCCTTACCCGAAAGACCTACTCTCTTAAAGATGGGATCCATAACCACGCTGACACGGGCCATGTAACCGCAGTCCTCAAGAAGTGCGAGCAGGAAGTACATTACCATAACAAGCGGAAGGAAACCTACAACGGCACCGACACCGCCGATGATACCGTCTGCTATGATAGTTGACAGAAGTGCCGGGCTGTTTTCAAGTTTTCCGGCTACAAATTCCTGGAAAGTTTCGATCCAGCCTACAAGCCAGTCTGCGATAAGGGGACCTAAAAATGACTGAGATACCCAGAACACACCGAACATAACGACTGCAAAAATGATAATGCCCACAATGGGGAATGTAACTATTGAGTCTATTGTATCTCCGGCGTTCTTTTCCTTGGAAAGAACCTTACGGGTTTCAACGGCCTTGACCGTCTGATTTACGAAATCAAAACGCTTACGGTCTTCTCTGTCGACTGCTGCCTTATCGTGAAGGTCGATTTCCGGCTGAACATAAGGAGCCTTCTGTACCGTTCCTTCAAGGCTTGCCGCCTTATCTATGACTTCCGAAAGTCCCTTTTTCTCAATAGAGTTTGTGGGAATGATCGGGCAGCCGAGCTTTGCTTCCAGAGCGGCGGTATCGATCTTTGTGCCTTCTTTTTCGTTTATATCACTCTTGTTAAGGGCAACTACAACAGGGATCCCAAGTTCAAGAAGCTGTGTCGTAAAGAACAGGCTTCGGCTTAAATTTGTTGCATCAACAATGTTTACTATTGCGTCCGGATGTTCATCACGAACGTACTCACTTGTGATACCTTCTTCGGGAGTGAAGGGAGACATTGAATATGCACCGGGAAGGTCGACAGCCGTAAGCTGCTTGCCTTTTGCATATTCCTCTTTAATAGGTCCTTCTTTTCTCTCGACGGTAACTCCGGCCCAGTTACCTACTTTTTCCTTACGTCCGGTAAGTGCGTTATACATTGTGGTCTTACCGCTGTTAGGATTACCGGCGAATGCGATTCTCATAACTTTTTCTTTCCTCTCTTCTGTACTGTAAATGAAGATCTATATGGTAGCTGTCGGTTAAACAGTTGTACCCTTATTAAATTACGATAGCCTCACAGATATTATTGTCGAGGCTGTATCTGCCGTCTTTGATGGCAACGATCGAATGCTTGCGCTTCTTTGTGATCACCGTTATCGGCTCACCGCTGTAACAGCCGAGTCTGAAGAGAAATTCCTTCATGTCATCGTCTTCGGTGTTAACATCCTTTATGCTGTAAGTTTTTCCTTCTGTTGCGTTAAGTAATGTCATAGCTGTCATTGTCTCCATAGTGATTATTCCATATATATACTTATCGTTTTGGTTAGATGTGTCTAACCGGTTATTTAAAAATCAGTTAGGTGCGTCTAACCGATGGGTTAAAAAAATGGTTAGTCTTACCTAACTTTGCGGTCAAAAATTTAGTTAGGCATACCTAACTAAATTTCCGAAATCATATTATATCATCTCAAAATCAAATGCAACACAAAATTGCATTTTTCTTTGTTTTTTTATTACACCAAAAGCGCCGGAAGAATATGTCCGTCGTAATCAAACAAAGCCTGATTGGCCCATTCGTTTCCGCCGGGTCCCTTTTCGCCAATATAGATAAGAGCTTCCTCATTAGCCCATCCGCAGCCCTTTACGGGTATCCACGCAGGCTCCCAATAGTAATAGCCTTTTCCCAGCCCGTCCGGAAGAGATTTAAGAAGTTTGTTTATATGTTCCATGAAAGTCTTCTGACCGTCAACGGTCATCGGGTAATCAAGGTCTTTTATGAGATCTTCTTTTGTGGCATATCCTTTTCTTTCTTCAGGATCAAGTCCCTCGTATCCGGCATAATCCTCCATGGTATATCCCATGGATACCTCGGCAAGATACATCGGTTTATGAAATCTTTTTGCCATATCGAACATATTGTATTCAAGTTTTTTAAGATTGCCGTGCCAGAAAGGATAATAAGAAAGACCCATTACGTCAAAATCCGCACCGCCCGCCTTAAAATATCCGTCAAACCAGCTTCTGTAAAGATCGTTATTGCCTCCGTTATCAAGATGGAGCATGACCTTCGTGCCCGGGCACACTTCTCTTACTGCCTTTATACCCGCATTTAAAATATCCTTGAGTATCGGATTAAAATATGTATCATCCGCATCCGAAGGTCTTTCATAATATCTGTTTCCCAAAGGCCAAAGGCATCCGTTCGTGATCTCGTTTCCCACTTGCACCATGAACGGTCTTAGATCAAGTGCATTAAGCTTTGTAAGGATCTCACGGGTATGATCGTAAACATGACTTACAAGTTCTCTTGCAGTGCTGCCCTTCCATGCTTTCGGTACGGTCTGTTTGCCGGGATCCGCCCAGAAGTCGCTGTAATGAAAGTCCAGAAGATAGTTTATGCCCGCTTCTTTTGCCCTTCTTGCGAGAATGACCGTTTTTTCAAAATCGTTTGTGCCGGCTCCGTAAGGCTTACCGTCCTCACTGTAAGGATCGTTCCAAAGGCGCAGTCTTACGGAATTTACGCCGTGCCTCTTTAATATATGAAACAGATCTTCGGCGTCGCTTAAGTCGTAATACTTTGCGCCGCAGGCTTCTTCCTCTATCAGGCTGGAAACATCCATGCCTTTTATAAAGTCCGTCAACTCCTTAATTCCTCCATGGTAAAACGCTTACCTATAAAACCGTAACGAAATCTTGCCATCTCGTTTTTCTTAAGAACATCCTCCTCGCTGCCCCTGTACTGGCATCGTATGCAATAATATTCTTTCTTTTCTTTATCGTAAAACATATCTATGTCGAGGTCTCTCATAAAACATGAGGGGCAGCGATAATTTAATCTTCCCTTGCCAGACTGAGCCATGTCGTAAATACCTCCTTATCTTTAAGTGTTCCCGTATATCCGAGTGTGAACATGGGTGAAAATGCATAACCTTCCTTAATGTAGCCGACCTTCTTACTGCCTTCGGCCTTAAGTCCCACTCTTGTCTTGATGGCACCTACCGTCGCGTATACTTCGCTCGCATCATCAAGATATTCTTCGCGGCATCTGTACTCATAATCAATCGATCTTGTTTCTTTGCCCGTTGCAAAAAGCTTTACGCACTTCATATCTTCCGGGTATTCGGTCGTGCCGTAGCATGCGACCATATACTCGTTGATCGTAACATCAGCATCGGGGTCCGACATTTTAAGTATCTTTCTTTCGAATTTGATCGAAGAAGAACCTTCATCAAAAGAAACCACGGTCTGAAGCGTTACGGTAAGATCCTCAAATTCGATATCAACAGGATCTAACACAAGTCTTCTGATCTTTCCGCCATCGGCCTTCGCTTCTTCTTCGAAGCGCGCCTTAGTGCGGCACAGAGCCAGATCCACTTCTTCACCGTTATGACAGATTTTGGCGCTTCTTATGGTTCCTTCTCCGGCGTAATGGGTAAAAAATCCCGCGCGGTACTTTTCCTGGATAAGGAAAGGATATGAAGCATCCTGTACATGATCTGTGCCTATTCCCACCGGCCACTCAAGCTTTGCGGCATAAGGGCGAAGATCCGTGATCGCACCGCCCTGGTCCATATTAACGCATGCGCGCATATACGGATCGCAATACCAGAATATCTGCTTGTCCGAACCGTAGAGGATATCTTTCCAGAGTGCACATTCGGGTTCGGTGTATCGCTTGTTCGCACGCCAGAAATCTGCGAATTCCGACATGCTCATATCTTCAAGCTCGCCTTTTTTCTTAAGTTCGCCGTAATAAGCCATACCGTCCGAATATGACTTCTTTAAAAGTTCATAGGGTGCTTCCCAGCGGCCCATCTTATTCATCCAGCCGGGACCCACAAATACCATGTTGTAGGCTATGCCGTTATTGTAATCACCGAGTACCCTGTACTGATCCACAAGATTGAAAAAGTAAGGAAACTCCCAGGTCTTACTGTCGTATATCATTCCGCGCAATACATTCTGGGGATGAGTTCCGAAATTCGAACCGTTTCCGTCATAGCATGCAAGAAGATCTCTCGAAAGATGGGGAATAGCCACTATTCCGCTGTCTTCTTTTTCATTGGCTGCGGGTGCGTGGGTATTGACCTTTGAAGGGATCCACGGAGCCCAGGGGCCGCCGTCCATAAGCGTATACCATGAATTGTTGCATGTATGATAAGCCTTGGGACCCTCTTCCCAGCAAGTTGCCACGGCACACTTAACGGAAGGGTATTTTTCTTTTATATAATTGATAAGTTCGGCGTCCATATAATATGAACCCGTAGATTCGGGATAAAAACCGAAGCAATCATGGAACTTTTCAAAAACATCGTCCACGATGGACATCTTGTCTTCCATCGAAAACATCCATATGCAGAAGTCCTTGGTCTTGTACTTTTCACGAAATTCATTGCAGGGAAGACCCAAAAGCGTAAGTGCGATCTCGTCGCCGTATTTCTCGTGGTGCTCTTTTGCCAGCGAAACCGCTTCCGCATTGAAAAGACTCGCATATGTCATCTGGATCGTGGTCTTCAATCCGTTTTCATGAGCAAGCTGCTGCTGAGTCTTAAATATATCCAAAGACTCGGTAAGGAGAGCCTTTCTGCCTATATCCTCAGCCTTTCCGTGCCCCGTTACCTTTTCGGCATATTCCGGTACCATCTCGGGGCGGTGGATAATGTTTACTATAAATCTGTTTTTCATCTTCTTGCATCCTTTCCGAGTATTGTTCTGGTGGATTCTCTCATCATGACTTCATATCCGAGAAGCGTCCTTTCGGGCACGTTCTCGCCCGATATCATCTTAAGGAGCGTGTTCGCGGCTGTCTTTCCGAGTTCTTTTGCGTCAAAAGAAAGCGACGTGATCGACGGAACGTTTCTTTCAAGCACGCTTGAATTATAAAATGAAGCAACCTTTATATCGTCGGGGACTTCAAGATCGTTCCGCTTTAATTTGTCCAAAACCTTTACGCAGATCGAATCATCCATGCATAATATACACTCGACATCGGTCTTAAGGGTTCGGTCGACTATATAATCAACGCTGTCTTCATTGCAGTTATCAAAGATAAGCCCGTAATCTTCCGGAAGTTTCGCCTCTTCCATGGCGGAAGTAAATCCCTGCATACGGCTCTTTGTGACCATGTAAGCGGGATTGTCGCACAAAAGAGCAAACCGCTTTATGCCCTGAGTTATAAGCCTTGTGGTAAGGTCAAAGCACGCTTTTTCATGATCGTTATCTATCTGTATGATGCCCGGCTGACGGCTTGAACCGATCGCCACAAAAGGAACCTTCTTTTCAAGCAGAAGTTCTGCGTGAAGATCCTTTGTAAACGTTCTTGTAAGCACTATACCGTCGACCTTTCTGTTATAGATAAGGCGTTCAAGCTGTTCTATATTGTCCGTCCCCGTCATCGATACGAGCACATCATAGTCGGCTGCACTTGCGGATTCGCAGACACCCATCAGGCACTTTTGAAAGAACGGAAGATCCATAAGCGCAAAATCATCCGGGACCGTGATCCCTATATTGTATGTACGCTGTTGAGCAAGTCCTTTTGCAATAGCATTCGGAACATAATTATGCTCCGAAATGTATTCAAGGATCCTTGCTTTGGTCTCGGCTCCGACTCTTCCTTTGCCGGAAATTGCCCTTGAGACCGTGGTCTTTGACACATTAAGCGCCGTTGCCACATCATCGATCGTAATTTTCCTGTTTTCCATGTCATACCCCTGACTTAAACATTTTTGTCAAAAATCAGTATGCATTCCGTGTTCTTTTACCGTCTAATCTTCAAGACAAAGGTAAAAATCGTCCATAGTCCCCCAGGCGCCCTTGCCGCCCCTAAAGAATATTCCGACGGTCAGCTCCCCATTGCTGACTTTTATATCATTGATCTCGGGATGGACCCATTCACACCATCCGTTCACTTCGTAATCGCATTTGTACACCATATCGCCCGATACCGCATAAAGGTACATTAATGCATCGTCGCCGCTGTCTCCGCCCTGGATGTAAGCGCTCAGGTAATAATCGCCGTCCTGAAGACCGGTTATCGTCTGCTCGGCGCTGAACTCAACTTCAGAATTTCGCCAGTAATGCATGGCCCATTCACCGGTGTAGGAATCTGTTTCCTTTTTCTGATAGTCGAGGACCGAATCACCCGAATAAATGAAATTCCACATGGATCTGTCTTCGTCTTCAAAACTTGGATTCTTAACCCAGTTGACGTTTTCAACCTTGATCGTTGCGGTTATCGTCGTACCGTCCTCAAAGCTTCCGGTCACTGTATATTCACCTGTCTTGTTGGTGTCAACGTTTGAAATTTCTTCCGCATTCCATGTGACGGCTGCGGGACCGTTCTTTGACCTGTCATTAAAGTGCACGTCACAGGTTTCCGGCAGTTTAATGTCGGAGCCCGGATTGACCGTAATGCTTATATCATTGGCAAAATCAACCTTAAGATCCGAAGTTGCTCCGTACTTTAAATACTTAAAAACATACAGCGAATCGAGCGCTTTCCCGTTGTGATCGAACAATGCCTGATTGTCCCAGGATGAGCCGCCGTAAAATTTGCCCGCATCATCGGGATCGTACTCGCCCGCATATGATGAAGCCCAGCCCGAACCGAACTCCTCCCATTTTTTCTTGTTGGATTCATATATTTGATCCGCATCGGAAGAATCAAAATCTATTGCTTCAACCGGTATCCATGCCGGTTCCCAGTAAAAAACACCGATGGCATTTTCGCCCGCCGCAACGGTTGCGGCAAATACGTCTCTTATCGCATTGGCCTGACTTTGGACCGAAGCCGTATAATCTTTGGAAAGATCCTTCTCGCCTACACTGTTTCCCGCTCCGTCGCCGTCCTCAAGTGTGTAGCAGTACGAAGTCTCCGCTATCATCACCTGCTTTCCGGTCCTTTCGGCAACGTATCTTAACACTTCTGTCAGGTTCTCAAGACTTCCGTGCCAGTACGGATAATATGAAAGAGCAAAAACATCATATTCGGTCCCAGCACTTTCAAGTCTTCTTATTATGCCTTTTATGCCGTCAAAGTTTTCGGGATTTGTAAAATGTATCGCGATCTTGATATCGGGATTACCGTGGGCTTCGCCCGCTTCAAGAACAGCTCTTCTTCCTTCTTTTATTATAGTGCTTGCCGCAGACCATTTTGTCTCACCGCTCATGCCGGTCGTGGTCTCATTACCGAGCTGCACCATGCCCACATCCGCACCGGCATCAAGTATCGTATTCATACTTGCAAGTGTATATTCATAAGCCTTTTGGGCTTTTTCTTCAACACTTAATCCTTCCCAGTCTTTCGGAGCCATCTGTTTTGAAGGATCCGCCCAGAAGTCACTGTAATGAAAATCCACAAAAAGTTTCATGTTATACTCTGCCGCGCGCCTTCCTATTTCGGCCGCAACATTTGCATCACAGTTTCCCCCGCCGTAACCGTTTCCGTTACTGTCATACGGATCGTTCCAGACTCTTACTCTTACATAGTTGATCCCGGCATCTGCAAGTATCTTAAAGATGTCTTCTTCCCCGCCGTCTTTATTCTTATATGTTACTCCCGATCTTTCTTCGGAAAGAACACTTGAAATATCCACGCCTCTTATAAAGTCATCACTTATACCTTCGACAGGCTCCACGAATATGCCCGCCTGTTCGCTTTGTGTCGGAGCCGCATATTCATATCCTGTCTTTTCGGGAAAAACATCCCCTTTATCTCCACACGCTGAAAAGCCGGCGCACAAAACTGCCCCGACCACTATAAATGCACTTATTTTTGCGGATATCTTTCTCGTCATAAGTCTTAGCATAACCTCACGGGATCCAAATAAAAATTGTTTTTGCGCAAATATGTCCAAAACTTGCGCAACCGCTTGCTCAAATACAAATTATCACATCCTTAAGCCACTGTCAAGCATGTAAAAAGGTAAAAACAAACCCCCGCAGGAATCAACCTGCAGGGGCCTTATATCTTTGATATTTCTTTTATTCTCTATCTAACTGCCTTCTCAAAATCCGATGCGGGATGCTTGCATATCGGACATATGAAATCATCGGGTAATTCCTCTCCCACATACTCATATCCGCAGATCTTGCAGCGCCAGACCGTTTGACCGTCCTTTGTCTTTCCGACCGCTTCTGGCTTCGGCTTAATGTTTTCCTGATAATATGTATATGTTGCAGATGGTACATCAGCAAGAACATCCATATCGGTAACATCCGCAATAAACAATGTATGTGTTCCGAGATCGACTGTATTTACAACCTTTGCGGAAATATATCCGTTTGTGCCGTTTGTAATGATCATCGTACCGTTTTCTGCCCGTTTACAGTCATTAAAATCCGCAAACTTATCTACATCTCTTCCCGACTGAAAACCGAAGTGTTTAAAAAGATCAAAGGATGCGGCTTCACTGATGACCGAGACCGTAAATATGCCGGTGTCTTTTATCATGTCGTGAGTGAAATTTGATTTGTTGACGGCAAGAGATATCCTGTTGGGTTCGCTTGTAACCTGAATCGCCGTATTCGTGATGCACCCGTTGTCTCTTCCGTCACGATTGGCCGTTACCACAAACAATCCGTAGCTTAACTTATACATTGCTGCTTTGTTCATATATTTCCCTCCAATATTTGTGAACAGGTTGCCTGTTAGTCGCTACTTTTATAATACACTCAATCGCGTAATGATTCTATCTCTTTCAACTCATCGACACTAAAATAATAATGCTTTCCGCAGAACTGGCAGTTTACTTCTATATCCTTGCCGACGCTTATCATATCCTGCATCTCGTCGTGACCCAGAGAATACAGTCCCTTCGCAAAACGATCCTTTGAACAGTTACAGTAAAATCTTGTATTAAGCTTATCCGTTATCTCAAGATCAAGCCCGTCAAGGAGTATACCCAGTAATTGTTCCGGACTGTTTCCTTCTTCGAGAAGTTTTGTGACAGATTTAACACCCTTTAGATTCTCCTCAAGCTTACTTATGACCGGATCCTCGCAGAAAGGCATAAGCTGTATTATAAATCCGCCCGCTTCCTTAACCGTGTTGTCCTTCTCCATAAGCACACCGAGACCGACGGTTGAAGGGATCTGTTCCGACTCCATAAAATATGATGTAAGGTCTTCGGCGATCTCTGATGTAGTGAGCATGGTCTGTCCGACATAAGGTTCTTTAAGGCCCAAATCCTTTATCACCGTAAGAAAACCGGGACCCAGAGCACCTCCCACATCAAGCTTTCCGAGGGAGTTTGGCGGAAGCATAACATTGGGATTTATGCAATATCCCTTTACATTTCCGTGAGAATCGGCCGTAACCGTAAGCCCTTTGGCCTCTCCGCCGCATTCTATCTTTAACGTAAGTATATCCGCATCACCTTTTTGCATGACGCCCATCATGGCCCCCGCCGTTAAAAGGCGTCCCAACGCCGCCGTCATTATGGGGCTTGTGTTATGCGCTTTTCTCGCAAATTCGGTAAGTTCCTTTGTGGTAGCGGCAAAAGCTCTTATGCTCGCATTGGCCGCCGTTGCTCTTATTATATAATCACTCATTTTCCGTTTTCCCTTGCTTTTATGATTATTCTTTCGCTCGTATCGGAAGGTTCCTTATATGTGTCGGCATCATACGCATTCAAAAAAACAAGCCCTGCTGCCTCAATAAGCTTTATCATCTCATCAAGCGTATATCCGCGTTGTACATGTGTTTCATCAAAACGTCTGTACAATCCTGAGTTCTCTTTTGTAAAGAATGTAATATCATACTGATTGATCGATGTTTCTTCATCATAGAAATTCTCCCAGATAAAAGAGGCATCGTCATCCGCCTCTGCTATCGTGCGATCACCTATGACTTCGGCATATTTGTATACGGTATTAAAATCAAAAAGAAGTATACCTTTGGGATCCAGATAGTTGTTGCAAAGTTCAAATACCGTTTTAAGTTCTTCGGGCTTTACGATATAATTGACCGAATCGCAGACGCTTACTATCGCTTTTACCGTACCGTAGAGTTCAAACTCTCTCATATCCTGCAAAAGATACAGTATCGAATCGTCCTTTTCATGCGACTTTGCGACATTTAACATATCCTCGGAGATGTCAATGCCTATAAGGTCGTAGCCCCTGTCGCGAAGCCTTCCGGTCATTGCGCCGGTCCCGCAGCCCAATTCGCACACCAGCCCGTCTTTTATGCCTTCATTATTAAGTTCTTTAACCAAAAAGCCGCACCATTCATCGTACGGAGTACCCTCCATAAACCTGTCATAAAGTGCGGCAAAATCAGTATATGCTTCCAAATCTACCTCGCGTGAGCCTTAACCTGCAATCAAAGAAGGAATCCGAGTGTTTCATAAAAAAATGCGTAAATGACACCGACAATTATACCTGCAAGAAGAACACCGCATAAGACTGCGATGACGCTCTTTTTAAAATCCATGTCAAGAATGGACGCGGCAAGAGTACCGGTCCAAGCACCGGTTCCGGGAAGCGGTATCCCGACAAACAAAAACAACGCCCAGTAAAGGCCTTTTCCCGCTTTTTCTTCGAGTTTTGCTCCACCCTTATGCCCTTTTTCCAAACAGAATGTAAAGAATTTACCGATGACCTTTTTATCTTTTCCCCATTCAAGCACTTTCCTGGCGAAAAAGAAAATGATAGGAACCGGTATCATATTGGCGATTACCGCAATCACACATGCAAGCGGGAAATTGATCCCATCCACAGAGTAAGCATAAGGAATGGAACCTCTTATCTCAATGAGCGGAACCATCGAGATAAAAAAGACCCAGAAATATTTCTTCCACATTATCGTAAAACCTCCTTCAGTGCTTCGATCACGACACGCATTTCTTCATCGGTTCCGATCGATATACGCATATAATCCTTAATACGTTCCCCGTTAAAGCACCTTACAAGAATATTGCGCTTTCTGAGTTCTGCGGCGATATCGTCACGACTCACGGGTCCATCATATTTTGCGAAAATAAAGTTTGTCTTGCTGTCGGGGAAAGAGAAGTTAAGCTCTTTGAGAGCCTTTTTGGTACGTTCCCTGGTGTTTATGACCTTTGCGCAGGTTGCCTTAAAATACTCATCATCTTCGACCGACAATTTCCCAAGTTCCAAAGAAGGCCTGTTCATCGTATAGGAATTGATCGAAAACTTAACATCGGACATAAACTTTATAAGCTTCTCGCTGCCGATCGCATAACCTATCCTTAAGCCGGCCATGTTCCTTGACTTAGAAAATGTTCTGACCACCAGAAGGTTTTCGTACTTGTCGATAAGCGGAAGCACCGTCGTACCTCCGAAATCCACATAAGCTTCATCGACGATCACTACACTGTCCCTGTTCTTTGAAACAATCTCTTCTATTACCGAAACATCAAGTTCAAGACCCGTCGGAGCATTCGGATTGGCGATCACGATGCCTCCGTTTTCCTTAAGATAATCATTCTTATCTATGGAAAAATCAGCCTTTAACGGCGTAACCTTATACGGTATATGATAAAGATCCGCCCAGACATCATAAAACGAATATGTAATATCCGGAAAAAGGATAGGAACGTCTCCGTTAAAAAATGTAAGAAACGCTACAGAAAGTACATCATCGGATCCCACCCCCACAAAAACCTGTGAAGGCTTTACCTTATGATAATCCGAAAGCGCATTGACCAGTAATCCGCAGTTTGGATCGGGATACAATCTCAGATCGCCGTATTTTAAATCCTTTAATCTCTCTCTTACAGCCGGTGCCGGCGGATAAGGATTCTCGTTTGTATTAAGCTTTATGAGATTATTTATCTTGGGCTGCTCGCCCGGGGTATAAGGCACAACCTTACGAACTTTGTCTTCCCACATTGATCTGTCCCCAATCGGATAAAATTAAACCTTATTTTGGTGTTTCCAAAGAAGTATATCGTATTGTGTCCTATTTTACAAGCATATTACCCCGGGCTCAATCTAAGGCCTTAGCCGTTATACACAAAACTTAAGCCGTCATCCGCCACAAAAGGAGACCTTGATCCGTCCACATCGACCACTATATCTCTGCCCTTCTTAAGAAGTCTTCCGAACGGTGAATAAAAAATCCTGTATTTCGTGTCTTTTTTTAGTTTTTCCGCCGGAACCCTCACAAACATTTTCTTCTTATCGGTAACAAGCCTGACTGCCGAAACGGGTTTTAATTTTCCGTTTTCGGTCGTATACACGTAACTTAATGTCGTTAAAAGAATAAGCGCGATCAAAAGAAGCACGATTCCCATCATCATAAATCTCAAAGGCGACTTAAGCAATGCCCTTATTCCCGAGACCTTCTCTGCGGAAGCCGTCTCAACCGGAACGGTTGTCTTAACAATCTTCTTTGTATCCGTATCCTTGGGAGTCTTATCATTTACGCTTATAAGATTTCCCGATACATCATTTAATGAAATGTCACTTCCGGAGATATCATTTAATGAAACATCGTTACCGGATACGGAATTTCCGGAAGTATCGGGCTTTAACGGTCCCTTTGCATTTTTATCGTTGTCTTTTTTCCCGTTATCTTTATTTTCTTTAGCATTATCAGTATTCTTGGCGTCTTTATCTTTGTTTTTGCTTTCTTTTTCTTTGGCATCCTCCAAAGCCTTACGCCTTGCTTCCTCTTCAGCCTTCCTCTTTTCCTCTTCGGCTTTTCGCTTCTCTTCTTCGGCCCGCTGTCTTTCTTCGGCCTCGCGTCTTTCTCTTTCGATCACCTGAGGATCGCGCCCTATGTTCGAAACGGTTATCGAGGAGGTGGATGTGTTGCCCGCATTATCCGTAACGGTTACCGAATATGTGCCGTTTGACGTTACTTCCCACGAACTTGCTCCGCCGATTCCGCCGCCGTTGAAAGAATAACCCTGTATACCCGAAGCATCATCCGATGCCGAAGCACTTATGGTTATCGCACCTTCCGTCCACGCATCGGTACTTTTTGAAAGCGATAAGGAAGGAGCCGTCTTATCAATATTTGAAACCGTGACAGACTCGGTTACGCTCTGTCCGTTTGAACCCGTAACGGTAAAAGAATATGTACCGTTCTCGCTCACTTCGGCAGAATCTCCGCCACCTCCGCTGAATGATATCCCTGTTACCGAAAATGTGGGATCGCTTACGGAAACACCGCATGAAACGCCCACCGAACCGTTCGTCCATCCGGATCCGGATACGGATACGCTGACCGTTGCGGCTTCAGCGCCTTCACCGATGCCGCAGACACGTTCGGTAGCTGTGTATGTAGGGCTTCCGGGACTGAAACTTCCGTCATCCTGGATCGTATAACCGCAAGTATTACATGATATCTTGCATCCGCGATAAGAAGTACCGTGTACTCCCGACCTGCACACCTCCAAAGTGGAATAAAGGGAACATTCCCGCATAGTCCCGCATCTTGGGCAATGATTCGTGGGATACTCTTTCCCGCCTATAAGGTAGTGACTGCACGTCTTCTGCACACTTTTGTAGCATGCGGATGTATGCACATGGGTAAAAGAACCCGCGTACGCATCTATGGGATCGACAGATCCCGCAAGAACAACTCCGGCCAATAAAACCGAAAGTTTGGTAATGATCTTTTTAATCTTAATATACATAAAAAACCTCCATAGCAGACTTAACAACCCTAATAAAAGGGCATTAATATCCGTATGCAGGTAAGTGTAGGGTGATTTTATCTCATATAGTACTTTTTTACTATATGGCAAAATTAACAAAAAATTTCTTTGTGTTTTCAAAAAAAGTGCGTTAAACTACATTGTTATACAGGTTAACGCGTGTGCAAAGACATTTTGAGCGAGGGCAAAATGGCGGCAAAAAAATACAGTATAAACATGACGGAGGGAGCTCTCCTTCCCAAAATAATATCATTTGCCATACCGCTGATGGCTTCAAGCCTTTTGCAGCTTCTTTTTAATGCTGCAGACATGGTGGTCGCGGGCCGTTTTGCAGGTTCCAACGCTCTTGCCGCGATCGGCTCCACCTCATCGCTTATAAATCTTTTGGTGAACCTTTTTATCGGTCTGTCCGTAGGAGCCAATGTTCTTGTTGCGAGATTTTTCGGTTCGGGACGTGAATCCGACATAAGCGAGACGGTTCATACGGCTGTCCTTCTATCGATAATAAGCGGATTTTTCCTTGCGGGCTTCGGTTTTTTTATGGCTCCGAAACTTCTTATAATGATGGGAACCCCCAAAGAAGTTCTTCCGCTTTCCGTCCTCTATATAAGGATTTACTTTATGGGTATGCCGGTAAGTCTTTTATATAACTTCGTAAGTGCTATCCTCCGTGCGATAGGCGATACAAAAAGACCTCTTATTTATCTTACGATCGCAGGCTTCTTAAACGTGATCTGCAACGTCATTTTTATCGTGATATTCGGAATGGGCGTCGACGGAGTGGCTTATGCGACCGTTCTTTCGCAGGCAGTATCCGCGGTCCTTGTAATGGGCGCACTTATCAAATCCGATGAATGCTATAAGCTTGAATTTAAAAAACTTGCATTTACAAAAGACAAATTCCTTCAGATATTAAGACTCGGAATCCCGGCCGGTTTCCAGGGAATCGTTTTTTCGCTTTCAAACGTTCTTATCCAGTCCTCCGTAAACTCTTTCGGTGCATCGGCTATGGCGGGAAATGCCGCCGCCTCAAATATAGAAGGTTTTATATACGTGTCGATGAACGCCTTCCATCACACCTGTCTTTCTTTTACAAGCCAGAATTACGGGGCAAAGAACTTTGATCGTATCAAAAGAGTTTTGATCACATGTCTTGTGATGGTATCCGGCATCGGCTTTGTACTCGGTGTGATCGCGTATGTTTTCGGTCCAAACCTTTTGTCGATATATGCAAACTCCTCAGATGCAAAGGCCGTCACGGAATACGGTATGATCCGTATGGGCATAATAATGTTTACTTATTTTACCTGCGGTATGATGGATGTAATGGTCGGTTCGATAAGAGGCTTAGGCTATTCGCTCATGCCCACGATCGTGTCACTCTGCGGAGCCTGCCTTTTCAGGATAATCTGGATATACACCGCATTCAGATCGATACATACGCTTACCAGCCTGTACATATCGTATCCGATATCGTGGGTCCTTACTTTCAGCGTGCATTTTATATGCTTTTTGATAGCACTCCGTAAAAAGAAAATTGCTCTTTCATAAAAATACCGAGGCTTCTGCCCCGGTATTTTTATCAGTCTTTATTCATCTCTTCGCCGTAAAGTCTTGCACATTTTACAGCCACTCTCCAGCCCTTTAAAAGTTCTTTCCTGTCCTTTTCTTCCATGGAAGGCTCAAACTTACGGCCCAGCTGCCAGTTCACCTTTATATCTTCCCTGTCTTTCCAGAACCATGTGGCAAGACCCGCAAGATATGCCGCGCCGAGTGCCGTTGTCTCTATGCATTTTGGTCTCATGACATCAAGCCCCAATATATCCGACTGAAATTTCATAAGAAAGTTATTTGCACTTGCTCCGCCGTCAACTTTAAGCGATTTAAGCTTAATGCCCGAATCCTTCTCCATTTCCTTAAGAACGTCATATGTCTGATATGCGATAGACTCGAGTGTGGCACGTATAAAGTGCTCTTTTTTGCATCCTCTTGTGACACCCACAACGGTTCCTCTTGCATACTGATCCCAGTACGGGGCTCCGAGTCCCACAAAGGCGGGAACTATATACACTCCGGCAGTATCGGGTACAACGGTTGCAAACTCTTCGGTCTGCCTTGCGGTCTCGACCATTCGCATACCGTCTCTGAGCCACTGGACTCCCGCTCCGGCCACAAACACGCTTCCTTCAAGCGCGTACTGAGGCTTGTCTCCTTCTCCCGCGGCAATCGTCGTAAGAAGTCCGTTATCGGAAAAAATGGCCTTATCTCCCGTGTTAACCAAAAGAAAGCATCCCGTACCGTAAGTATTCTTGGCTTCTCCCTCTTCAAAACAACACTGTCCGAACAACGCTGCCTGCTGGTCGCCGGCTATACCTGCTATCGGTATCTCTCCGCCGAGTACATATTTATCGGTAAATCCGTACACCATCGAGGATTTCATGGGCTTTGGAAGTATACACATGGGTATGTCAAAGTACTTGCAAAGTTCCTCGTCCCATTCAAGTGTATTGATATTAAAAAGCATAGTACGCGATGCATTTGTGTAATCGGTGACATGGACCTTCCCTTTTGTAAGATTCCATAAAAGCCAGGTATCTACCGTACCGAAAAGAAGTTCTCCCGCCTCGGCTCTTGCCCTTACACCCTCAACATTGTCGAGGATCCACTTTATCTTTGTGGCGCTGAAATAAGCATCGGGAATAAGACCCGTTTTCTTTCGTATGGTCTCAGTCATGCCTTCTGCCTTGACTTTTTCTATGTAATCGGCTGTTCGTTTACACTGCCAAACGATCGCATTATAAACAGGCATTCCGGTCACCCTGTCCCATATGATAGTCGTCTCGCGCTGATTGGTGATACCTATCGCGGCAATGTCATCCGCAGTGGCATGCACGAGCGCCATGGCTTCGAGTACGACCGAAAGCTGTGATGACCATATTTCCATCGCATTGTGCTCAACCCAGCCGGGCTTCGGATATATCTGCTTAAATTCCTGCTGAGCCATATTGACAATGTTTCCCGATTTATCGAAAAGAATGCATCTTGAGCTTGTAGTACCCTGATCGAGTGCCATAACATATTCTTTCATTAACGTGATCCCCTTTACGATTATTCGATATTATCAGTTATTACTATGTCGCTCCCGGTACCGCAGACATTTTCGATCACAAGGTCTCCGATATGTACGGGCGCCTCAACCTTAACATCAGCCAAAGCCTTTGCGACATCCGGTACCTTATCTTTCGGAACCGGAGTCTTTGTTTTGACGGGCACTACTCTTAACTCTCTGTTTGAAAGTCCCACCGTACCGGTCACTGTACGCACCGGATTTGTAACCTCGGATATTGCATAAGTCTTTCCGCGCAAGCAGGTATTTCCGGTAACCGTCATGGTCTCCTCGTTGATGCGGCCGTCCTTCATCTCATATGTGATCGTCACCTGACAACCCATCGGGCAGTTAATACAGGTTAATGTTTTGCTCTCCATATATGTCCTCCCCTTTACTGTACATTTTCAAGACAGACAACGATCTTTTCATCGCCTTTAAGGTTTAATAGATCTGCCTTTTTTATGATGACCTGCTCCATTTCGCCGGGGGCGCATATCTGCTTTTTGCGGCGAAGTACGCATTTATCCCCCATATATACACATATCTCGGGTTTTTTATACACATTTCCGACTCTGAAACGAACAGTTGTAAGATCCCGGGCTCTGTCAGGATGAACGGTGACTGGAACGGTATATCTTACACCTTTACCGGTTTCTATCTTAAATTCGGGACTGTTTATCGGCCTTTCGCCTTCTTTCAGATATTCTGCGGCAAACTTTCCCGCAAGAGCCGCCTCTTCGGACACATAATCCACAAGATCGTGCACGTGCAGAACATTACCGCAGGCAAACACACCGGGAATATTGGTATTTAAACTTTCATCCACTATGGGACCGCCCGTAACGGAACTTAACTTAACACCCATCTTGTCGGACAGTTCATTTTCCGGAAGAAGTCCGCACGATAAAAGAAGCGTATCGCAGGGGATGACCTCCTCGGTTCCCGGTATCGGAGTCATCCTATCGTCAACTTTTGCAAGTGTTACGGATTCTACCCTGTCCTTACCTTTAATATCCACCACTGTTGTGCTCAACTTGAGCGGGATACCGAAATCATCAAGACACTGTACTATATTACGCTTAAGCCCTCCCGAATACGGCATGATCTCCGCAACAGCCTTGACTTTTGCTCCTTCAAGCGTCATACGCCTCGCCATGATAAGCCCTATATCACCGGAACCTAAGATAACGACCTCTTTACCGGGCATCTTGCCTTCGATATTGACAAATCTCTGGGCCGTACCGGCAGAATATATACCCGCAGGCCTGAAGCCCGGAGTATTTAAGGCTCCTCTCGGACGCTCCCTGCATCCCATTGCAAGGATCACGCTCTCCGCTTCTATCGTAAATATTCCTTTGTCCTTTGACATGCAGGTTATTACCTTGTCGTTAGAAATGTCCACCACCATGGTGTTAAGTAAAGCCTCGACATTTCGTTCTGCCGCCATTTCTATAAATCTTGCCGCATATTCCGGGCCTGTAAGCTCTTCCTTAAAAGTATGCAGACCGAAACCGTTATGAATACACTGTGTAAGAATACCGCCCAAAGACGAGCCTCTCTCAAGGATCAAAACATCTTCGATCCCGTTATCCTTTAAAGATACCGCTGCGGCGAGCCCCGCGGGACCACCACCGATGATCACTGCTTTTCTTTTCATCTATGCGTCCCTCCTACTTATGATCGTCCACAAATTCGGAACCTTTTCCGTGCTTTGTGATATCCTTTATCGGTACACCGAGTTCTCTTGCCAGTATGCTTACAGCGATCGGTGAACAAAATCCGCTCTGACACCTTCCCATTCCGGCTCTGGTCCTTCGCTTTATGCCGTCAAGCGTGGTTGCACCCAAAGGACGTTTTATCGAATCCACTATCTCTCCTTCGGTCACAAGCTCACACCTGCATACTACTCTTCCGTAAAGTGGATTTTCTTTTATAAGTTCCTGCCGCTTTTCCATCGGGGCAAGAGCCATATTGGGTATACCCTTACGGGTCTTTATAAAGTTGTCTTTTTCTTTTGCGGATAACTTATCCTTAATAAGACCTGCCACGTACACCCCTATTGCCGGTGCCGCAGAAAGTCCGGGCGATTCTATACCCGCAACATCGAAAAATCCGGGAACGGAAGACTCCCCTATTATGAAATCGCCTTTATCGGCATGGGCTCGAAGCCCGGCAAAAGAAGTAATGACCGCTTTTGCGGGAAGCGACACAAGCGAAGCGCCTCCGTCCTTTGCCACCTTTGAAAGCCCTTCTGCCGTTGTGCTTACATCTTCCTTATCGGGAACATCGGCTGCGGTAGGGCCCACAAGAAGATTTCCGTGAACCGTAGGTGTCACCAGTACGCCCTTTCCGTAAGCGCCGGGAAGCTTAAATACGGTACACGAAACAGTATTGCCCACCTTCTTGTCGTAAAGGCAATACTCTCCCTTTCTGGCAACTATGTTGATCTTATCTTCGCATACGATATTGTGGATCATATCGGCACAGACACCGGCCGCATTTATGATAAGCTTTGAGATAAACTTATCTCCGCCCGCTTTTACAAGAAAGCCTTCCTCGGCTTTTTGAATATCCGTAACTTCGTGATCAAGGAAAAACTCTACTCCGTTTACAGCCGCATTTTCAGCCATTGCTATCGTAAGCCCGAACGGACACACGATCGCGCCTGTCGGAGCATACAGGGCACTTACGACTTCATCCGTAACATTCGGCTCAAGTTCTTTGACTTCATCATGCGAAAGTATCCTTATGCCTTTCACACCGTTTTGTTCACCGCGCTTAAGTAGTTCGTCAAGTTTCGGCTCATCATCTTTGGAAAGACAAAGTACCAAAGAACCGTTTCTTTTGTAAGGAAAATCAAGTTCTTCGGACAGTTCTTCCATCATAAGGCTTCCTTTTAAATTAAAAAGAGCCTTCTTTGTGCCCGGTTTGGCATCAAAGCCCGCATGCACGATACCGCTGTTGGCCTTTGAAGTACCCTCACAGACATCCGAAGCCTTCTCCAAAACCGCGATCTTTAAGTCATATCTCGACAGTTCTCTTGCAATCGAAGAACCGGTAACCCCTGCACCGATTATCAATACATCATATCTGTCCATCAATTATCCCTCCCAAAAAGAATAAGGATGCTTAACTGTAAGCATCCTTAATTATAACAAATTATATGTGTTCTTTCAACAATATGCCCAAGAAATAAGGCTAAATCAAGACTTGTTTTGGTTAAATTTCCAAGTTTATATTTGCCGCAAGTTCAGACTCAAGTTCCGCGATCTCTTCGGAAAGTTTCCTTAAAGAGTATGAATAATGGGTATCGGTAACACCCTTATCCGTTCTTAAGTCGCAAAGTCGTGAAATGAGTTTCCTTCTTCTCGCAAGAAAGGCTACCAAAACAGCGAGCAAAACGATCATAAAACCGATCATGACAGACGGCATGACTACATTTGAAGCATCCGGAATATTTCCGGACAAAGGTGTCTCCCCGTCTTCGATCACAACGAGTGAATAATCATCGCCCACAACTCCCGCAAATACCGTAGCGGCGCGAAATATCGATATTCTTATAAAATCAATGAAAGCAAACATTCTTTTTAATTCTCCTTACAATAAAAAAGACTATCAAAAAAAGAAAAAGGGGTCAAATAATGTTTAATTTTTCCGTCGAATATTTTATAATATGTTTTGTAACCGCACTGCGGTCTGGTTTGCGTTCAATCTCATGACACGCAAATAAGTGTTTTCAGGGGAATACAATGGAATATCAACACAGTTACATCGCGGAACTTGTCAGAAAAGTCACCAAGGGTGATTCGGAAGCATTTGCCGAATTATATACACTGACCTCGGACAAGGTTTTTGCATACACGAACAGATATCTTCGCGATGAATTTCTTGCTGAGGATGCGGTTCAGGAAATATACATCCTCGCATACAAAAACATAAGCAAGCTTAACGATCCGACTCTTTTTGTGGCATGGCTCAACCAGATAAGTTTCAGAGTCTGCTACGATATCGACAAAAAGAGAAAAGGAGACTCAGCGGATATCAATTCAGAACTCTTAGATGAGATCATCGGAACCGATTCTTTTTCCAACCCCGAAGAAAATGCTTTCCAAAAAGATGAATATGCACGCCTTAAGGACGCAATAGAAACTCTTCCCGCAACCGAGAAGCAGCTTGTGATCTTAAGATACGGCAATAACAATAAAATAGATGAGATCGTCACTCTCACGGGCCTTTCCAAAAGTACCGTAAAGCGACACCTTAACTCGGCGATAGAACACTTACGGGCCGTGATGCAGAAGTAGACCTTACACCACTTACCAGGGAGATGACGATATGAACAAAGACAATCGCGATAAAACGCTGGAAAATATATTCAACGCCATAGACCTTGAACCCGTAAAGGTTTCAAAGTCAAAAAAAATAAAACTCAAAGCCATAAAGTTCTTTTCAAACAACTGGGTAACTTTTATGGCATATATTATACTCGGTATTGTGCTTGCCATTTTGGTGGGACACCTGATAGGGTCTATTTCCGACCGTGGCAAAGAGCTTACCGTAAAAGATCACAGATTTGAAAACGACTGTTTCTATGTGACTATTGATGGCGGTACCATTGACAGGAATTCCTCTTATATGACCGATCTTGAAGGTACCGTTACAGTTCACCCGGATGTGATCAGAAGGACAAATACCGCTTGTTTTAAATGTGATCAGTCGGATGATTACACCATATATATCTATTCGGTGGACGGACGTGAAGTCACGATGGTACTCAGTGTAGACTGACGAAAGGAGCTCCCTTTGAAAAAACTTAATACCAAAAATTTCATCGGGGCCGTTATCGTGTCGTCTCTTTTACTTGGTGCATGCGAGTCCGCTCCGCCCGTTTCTTTTGATGATTCGGATCCGTTAAATACGGTTTCTGTTACCGATGATAAAAATAACGTTCCCGGCGCCGATAACCCCGGTAACGGAGGAAACACACCCGATCCCAATAAGACCTATCGCGACTCCACTCCCGTCTGCCTTGTGTGTGAAGCACCCGGCACGCTTACGGACGGTAACGAATACGTCACCATAGACTATTCCAATCACAAGGAAGGCTATATCATGGTCAACTATCTGGGGAGCTGCGAAAAGGTAAAACTCCAGATAACCGGTCCCAATGCAGTCACCTATACATACGATCTTCGAAACGGATTTGCGGCCATACCGCTTACGTCCGGTGACGGAGAATATTCCATAAACGTATGTGAAAATATCGTCGATTCAAAGTACAGCATTGTTTACGGTTCTTCGTTCAGCCTTACGGGTATAAGTGAATTCGGACCGTACCTTTATCCGAATCAGTACGTGTTCTTTGACTCCACGAAAAAGACCGTTGCAAAAGGTGCGGAACTTGCATCTACCTGTACCGACGAGATTGAAGTAGTAACAAATATATATAACTACATCATTTCCCATATCACTTACGATTACGAGAAAGCCGATACCGTTGCCAGCGGTTACATTTCCGATATAGATGAGATACTTGATTCCAATACCGGTATCTGTCTCGATTATGCGGCAGTAATGACCAGTATGTTGAGGACCCAGTCCATACCCACAAGACTCGAAGTCGGATATGTGGGCGCAGATATGGTATACCACGCATGGATCAGTGTATACATCGAAGAAGTAGGCTGGCTTAACGGTGTTATCCAGTTCAACGGCAAAGAATGGTCTCTTGTCGATCCCACATTCGGAGCGACCACCAACGAAAAGAAACTGAAGAGTTACATCGGAGACGGTACAAATTACTCCGTAAAATATATCTACTAATATTGAAAGGGAAGCTTTTATGGGCAAGATAAGACAACTTACAAACGAAGAGCTTGCAGCCTTCTGTTCCCAGATGGCAATTTTGAGTCATGCGGCTATCACTCCTCTGGAAAGCATGCGCATACTTCTCTCCGATACCGAGGATGCAGGCACAAAGGCATTACTTAAGCATATACATGACAGTATATCGGAAGGCGAAAGCTTATCCGATTCGCTTGAAAAAACCGGAGTATTCCCCACATATGTCGTAAATACCATACGCCTTGGCGAAGAATCGGGTTCCACCGACGATATATTGAGGTCTCTTGCCGAATATTACGAAAGAGAAGTCGAGATACACGAAAACATACGCGGAGCGGTCACTTATCCCATTGTAATGATATTTATGATGTTCCTCGTTATTTTGGTCCTTGTCACAAAGGTACTTCCGATCTTCAACCAGGTATTTGAACAGCTCGGTTCTGAAATGTCGGGTTTTGCCGCTTCGCTTCTGAACTTAGGCAACAATTTAAACAGATACAGTTTAGGTTTTATCGTATTTATCGCCCTTTGTATCATATTATATATTTTCTTTTCAAAGACACATGCGGGACGCAGTGTCGGAAAGAAAATCCTTTCCGGATTTTTCCTTACAAAGATGTTCTATGAGGATGTTGCCACCGAGCGTTTTGCAGGCGGTATGTCTCTTATACTGAGTGCGGGTCTTGATACTTACAGAGGGCTTGATATGATCAAGGAACTCGTGGAACACAAAAAAGTATGTAAAAAGATCGATATATGCAAAGAATCGATCATGAATCAGGCAAGTTTCCCGGACGCATTAAAAGAAGCCGGTTTCTTTTCCAACTTAAATAACCGTCTTGTAGATGTCGGATTTAAGAGCGGTCAGCCCGAACTTGTAATGAAACGTATTGCGGATGAATACAGTTCAAAGAGCGCCAAGAAAATGAACGGTATCATTTCCGTTATCGAGCCTACTCTGGTCATCGTTCTTTCGGTCATCGTAGGGCTCATCCTTTTGTCGGTCATACTTCCTCTTATGGGAATAATGTCAAATATAGGTTAAAACAATATGGCAGTTTATCGATTTGTAAAAAAACAAAACTTCATACGTCGAATTAACGGCTTTGCTCTTTCCATCGTTGCTTTTATTGTTATCCTTGTTGCTTTTTTGTTTATAATCTCGAGCATATCCGAAGATACCACAGAACGTCAGCAGGAAGCGCTGGAAACAGCGATAGAGAGAAGTATCATAAGCTGTTATTGTGTCGAAGGTACATATCCCCCGAGTCTTGATTACATCAAAGATCACTACGGGCTTACTTATGATACCGATCAGTTCTTTGTGGATTACAAACCGATAGGCTCCAATTTGTTCCCCGATGTTACGGTCATATTCAAAGGAGACAGAAGTGAAGAATAAACCGAGAAAACATACAATCGATATTGTGTTTGTAATTACATTATTCTGCGTTTTCGCGGTTTCCGTAATCATGCTCACAGGAACGGGGGCGGGCGTATACCAGAAGATAGTCAACAGCATGCGTGAAGACTATGATTCGCGTGTAGCCACCTCCTATCTTTTCAATAAGATCCACAGAGCCGATGCCAACGGTAGGGTTTCCGTAGGCAGATTCAATGACAATAACGCCCTTCTTCTTACCGAAGAGATCGAAAATGTCAATTATTGCACTTATATATATTTTTATGACGGAAAACTTATGGAGATGTTCACAAGACTCGACCAGAATATAGATCCGTCGTTCGGAAACAAAATAATGTCGTTATCGGATTATAAAGTGGAACAGATCTCTCCTACACTTTATCATTTTGATTTTACGACAACGGAAGGGATAGAAAGCAGTCTCTACGTGCATACGAGAACCGCTTCGGAAACAGGATCATGAAAAATTCAAAAATCTCTCTCTTCTTAATGGAACTCATAGTTGTAATCTTCTTCTTCTCGCTTACAGCCGCAGTCTGCCTTCAGGTTTTTGTAAAGGCCCATGTTATAGGTGAGAATACTACCAACTTAAACAACGCTGTTTTATATGCAGAAAATACCGGTGAACTTTTCTATGAATACAAAGAAGATTTCATGAATCATATAGATCTTATCACCGATAACGTTGCCGATAATCTTTCGGTTGAACTGATCCCTTCATCGGATGATGATTTTCTCTACCTTACATACAACTGCTATGTAAAGGGAAAGACCGATCCGATCTATACCATCGATTTTAAACAACATATAAAGGAGGTAGCGGGAAATGAACAGTAAAAGCCACCGTCCTTCCTTTAATGTAGGTACCTCTTCGATATTGTTTATTTTCGTTATATTGACTCTTGTATCGTTTGCGGTTTTATCATTGGCAAGTTCCGTATCCGATTACAGGCTTTCCGAAAATGTTTCCGAGAATACCAAAAACTATTATAGTGCCTGCAATGAGATCGAAGACAAACTTTCCCAGACGGATCATGCTTTAAAAAAGCTTTATGATTCGGATATCTCGAGAAAGGGATACTTTGAAGAAGCAGGACGCTCTATATCATTTGCTGCTCCTGTATCAGACATACAGACTTTAAAAGTTGAAATAGCCATTCTGTATCCCGAAGAGAAAGGTGATCCATTCTATACGATAACTTCCTGGGAAGTAGTGACCACAGGTTCTTTGGAATATGATGACTCTCTTGATGTATTTAAGTGATCTTTTTTTGACTTTGATTTTTCGCATGTAAAAAGTCCCGTCTCTTTCGAAACGGGACTTTTGATTTTATTTCTTATTCTTCGGTATCCACGAAATCATCTTCTACGGTTTCACCGTCGTCAAATACCTCTTCGGTGTCCATAGTATCTAAGATAACCTCGGATTCTTCACCATCTTCCGATGCGTCAAATCCTTCTTTTGCCATACTCTGTGCGGCTGCGATCTCTTCCTGAAGAGCATTGAATCTCTCATCGGAGCTTAATCTTACGTCACGATAACGCTTCATACCTGTACCTGCAGGGATAAGCTTACCTAAGATAACGTTCTCTTTAAGACCGATAAGGTTATCAATCTTGCCCTTGATCGCTGCTTCCGTAAGAACCTTTGTGGTCTCCTGGAATGAAGCTGCAGAAAGGAATGATTCCGTTGCAAGAGCGGACTTTGTAATACCGAGGATTATACGCTCGCCTGTAGCCGGTTCTTTGCCATCGGCAACAAGTTTTTCGTTCATATCTTCAAAATCAAGATAATCAACAAGCGTGCCGGGAAGGAATTCGGAATCTCCGTTGTTGTCGATCCTTACCTTCTTAAGCATCTGACGTACAATGACCTCTATGTGCTTATCGTTGATATCAACACCCTGGAGTCTGTACACACGCTGTACTTCTCTTAAGATGTAATCTTCAACTGCATTGATACCTTTAACCTTTAAAAGATCGTGAGGATTGATGGAACCGTCGGTAAGTACATCACCGGCTTCAAGCTCATCACCTTCCTGAACCTTAATCCTCGATCCGTAAGGGATCAGGTAAGCCTTTTCGTTGTTATCCTTGTCGGTTATAACAACTTCGCGCTTCTTCTTGGTATCTCTTATTGAAACAGTTCCGCCGAACTCTGCAATGATCGCAAGTCCCTTGGGCTTACGTGCCTCGAACAATTCTTCTACACGGGGAAGACCCTGTGTGATACTGTCGCCGGCAACACCACCGGTATGGAAGGTTCTCATGGTAAGCTGTGTACCGGGCTCACCGATCGACTGTGCTGCGATGATACCTACAGCTTCACCTACCTGAACAGCTTCACCGGTTGCCATGTTGGCACCGTAACATTTAGCGCAGATACCGTTGTGGGAACGACAGCAGAGAATGTTACGAACCTTGACCTTTGCCTTAGGATTTAAGTTTCCGTCGGCATCAACAATGGGATTACCCTTAACATCCACGCCTTCCTTCATTATCCTTGCGGCTCTAGCGGGGTTGATCATATGATTCTTCTTACAGATAACATCACCGTTTACGGATAAGATATCCTCAGCTGCATAACGGCCCTGAATACGATCCTTTAAGCCTTCGATGGTTTCCTTACCGTCCATGAACGCATATACATCCATTCCGGGGATCTCATCTCTTCCTTCGGAACAATCGATCTCACGAATGATAAGTTCCTGAGAAACGTCTACCATACGACGGGTTAAGTAACCGGAGTCTGCGGTACGGATAGCCGTATCGGAAAGACCCTTACGTGCACCGTGTGCGGAAAGGAAGTATTCCAAAACGTCAAGACCTTCACGGAAGTTTGACTTGATAGGAAGCTCGATAGTCTTACCTGTCGTATCTGCCATAAGTCCACGCATACCTGCAAGCTGTTTGATCTGCTGGTTGGAACCACGGGCACCGGAGTCAGCCATCATGAAGATGTTATTGTATTTATCAAGACCGTTTAACAGGTCTTTTGTAAGCTTGGCATCGGTTTCGTTCCAGGTCTCGATAACCGCACGATATCTCTCTTCATCGGTGATAAGACCACGGCGATAGTTTCTTGCGATCTTATCAACGGTCTGCTGTGCCTCTTCAAGAAGCTGAGGCTTGGAAGCGGGAACCGTCATATCCGAAATCGAAACAGTCATGGCTGCGAGGGTTGAATAGTGATAACCCATAGCCTTGATATGGTCAAGAACTTCAGCGGTAACACTTGCACCATGGATGTTAATGACTTTCTCAAGGATCTGTCTTAACTGCTTTCTGCCGACATGGAAGTCGACTTCAAGAACAAGTGCGTTTTCTTTCTTGGATCTGTCTACGTAACCTAAATCCTGAGGAAGAATTTCATTGAATAAAAGTCTTCCGAGTGTGGTATTGATAAAGCCTTCAACCTTTTCGCCTTCAAACTCTGCGGTTCTCTTTACGAAAATATCCTGGTGGAAGGTTATTTCCTTATTTTCGTAAGCAAGTAAAGCGTCATCCATGGAATTGAAATATCTTCCGAGGATATCCACGAAACGACAAACAACACGACGATCTCTTTCGGGGTCTACACAAACCTTGATAACGGAATTTCTGTCAAGATGTACACCCTTGATCTCTTCGATCGCTTTCTTTGCTTCGTCGTCCTTCTTGCCCTTTACGGCCTTTTCAACTTTCTTTCTGTAATCTTCAAAAGCTTTCTTGGCATCATCTATCGAGTCATATTCGGCAACGATCTGATCAGTAAATTCGGGATCTCTGTTGTCGACATACTTATGCATTGTAAGGTAGTAGATACCAAGGACCATATCCTGTGAAGGAACGGCAACGGGACCACCGTCCGAAGGCTTTAAGAGGTTGTTGGGCGAGAGTAACAGGAAACGACACTCTGCCTGTGCCTCTACGCTTAACGGAAGATGTACAGCCATCTGGTCACCGTCGAAGTCGGCATTGAATGCGGTACATACAAGGGGATGAAGCTTAATAGCCTTACCTT
>JAEEMP010000025.1 GCA_016283275.1 Lachnospiraceae bacterium | reverse complement strand
TCCTAACTGTTTCAGATACAGATTCTGTTTGATGATATAACTTTAGTGCAATCTCTTTTTGTTGTTTTGAATACATAAAAAAGGCTCCTTTCGGAGCCCTATGATAGTCCAGTTTTTTGTCCGCACCCTCGTGTGTGAAAGTTTTTCTGTAAATGAGATATCCTAAGATGATTACGAGCTGAATGGTGGTTAAATATCCATTGTTCAGCTCGTTTTGACTATATATAATTCCGTGAATTTCGTTAAGAGTTATGTTAGAATGAATGCATATTATATTTCAGTTGAGGACAAATATGCTTCGAAGGAAGATGCCCGTTTTGGTAATGGTACACCTTCTGTCGAGAGCAATCTTAAAGGAGGTATTATTATGAAGAAGAACAGAAGGTTTTTAAGTTTGTTGCTTGCGGGAGTGATGGTCTTTTTGCTTGCGGCATGCGGAAAAGGAAATGAGTCATCGAATCCTTCAGGCACCAACCAGACTACAGAGCAGAGTTCAGCTCAGGCAACTGATAATACGCAGGATGGTGATAACAGTGAAACAAGCACAGAGCAGTCCGGTAATCAGATGGTAGTTCCTGCAAAGCTTACGGGAAAGCTTAATCTCATTGAACTTGATGACAGAGATGCTTCCATTCTGCGTGGAGTTCGGATTTGGGGTGAAAGTATAGGAACCATCGACGACATTAACGGAAAAGAGTCCTCTCTGGATGATGTTCGTTGCATATTTTCACTTAATGAGTGGGTTGAATTCAATCCCGACATTGATCAGGAATACGGATTGAGAGTATGGATCCTTGAGCATCGTGACGATCATGAATATTATAAGAGCTGTAAGTTCTCAGATCTGATGCCCGGTTTTGTAACATACTGTGATCTGCACTATCCTGTTGACGCCGATAACCCTGATGAATGGTATTGGGGCAACTTTTATCTGAATCCCGAAGAGCATGAAGCCGGTTATTACGATTTCGTGTTTACCTATGAAGGAAAGGCCATAGCGACCTTGGTGACCCGTTTTTATAATGAGGGGGAGCTGTCGGGTAAGTCCGGTTCCGAACTTGAAACGCTCATGCATGAGTAAGGGTCAGAAGGGAAATACTTATTGGTATACCATCATCAAAAAGGGAAAAGTTGTTGAGTCATATATAGGAAAACAAGTAGGCGATACTTGGGAAGACACATACACCAAGGGCGCAAAATCGAAGGCAATGCCGTCCAGAAGCACAATTCAGCTAATTGAAGAAAAAGCATATCTTATGCAGGATGAAAAATGGGTTAAGGATAGAAAAGGGAAGCTGATTGAGGATTCCCACCCTCATTACCACTATGTATATGGCTTTGGAGATAAGGGCTTGGATGTCTCTGAACAATATGGTGTTACCATTACATACTCAGATATCAAAGATACATCGACGGGATTTCACCTGAGATATGTCTATGTCGGAGATGATGTTGAACTTCCGTAAAAATTTAGAAGAATACCATTTTGAGAAGAGTCGTGAAATCGGCTCTTTTCTATAGAATACAGAATGGAATAAACGATTAAACCGGAAGATAATCGCACTAAGGCTCTCTGGCTCTGTCCACTTTACCATTGTACCAATTTATGTTGAACGCCCCTCCAAATTTGGAGGGGCGTATTTGTGAATTTACCGGCTTCTTAACAACATAACCATCGTATGTTACCACTTCTTTAGGAGCTTTGGCATTACCCATTGAAGATCTTAAGTGATCATGTAATGTCAAAGCTTCATTTTCACAACCTGTCAATTATCTTTTAATCTGCACTTATGCATTTTCTCAGCTATTCTGAGGTCTTGCTCCACCACACTCCGAACAGAAATTCCCTTTGTTCCCTGCTCCGCATAGAGGGCAGGTCCATTCAGAGCCATCGCTTACGACTGACTTTCCTATATTCATACCCATGCCCATGCCCATCATCCCCGTAATTCCCATATTGCCGGGCATACATGTCATAACAGACTGGGCTCCGATAGATATATACACATCATGATCCGGCATAGTGAAAGTTATATGGATAACACTTCCGTACTCCACTCTGAGTTCCGGCGCATTTACATCAACCTGATAGCTTGTATCGGAAGCAACTCCGAAATAATCCACTTCCACACGTTCGCCGGGTTTATAAAACACGCGGTCATCCTTGTATTTAAAAAGAAACGCAGGTGAAACCATATACATTCCTTCCGGCCTTGAGGGAACCTGATCGAAATTGACATGATCCCAGCCAAAGTCTGTCGGTTGCGTGGTAACCACCTTCAAAGCTTCATCATACAATGTCTGTGAATCTTCGGTCAGGTTTTTTAAGATGATCTCGGTCTTTGCGGTTATCCCTCTGCTTTCAAGTTCGGTACTGAACAGTCCGTCCAGGCCATAGAAATGGGACCTCACAACCGACTTTTTTTCGGGCAGGTTCTTAAGACACTTCTCAAGGATCTCCGAGCAGCTCTGTTTAATGAATAAGCTGACTTCCTCATCATTTCCATAGCGACTGCCGTCATATTCCGAAACCTCACATTTTCCCGCAAATCTGGCTTCAAGATCTATATCCAGTATATTATCGCCATACACACAGTACTCCCTGAACATTATAGGCTTCGGTGTTCCAAACTTTACTTCAAACATGTTCCCCTCCTGATATCATATCTGAATAAACGCCACTGCATCTCATGTTAATTTGCAAAAGAAAGCGCTCGCATTACGTGAGCGCTTCATTTGTAACAGTAAACGATGCGCCGTTCAAGAAAAGTATACACAAAAAAGTGCGAATTGGCTATAAATATCCTTTACTTGCTCTATTTTTGTGTGGGGATAAAAGGCCTGATCGCACCGGCAAGCTGAGGAACGGGCATGGTCTGAAGCCATACATGTCCGGGACCGCTTAATACGGTGTTAAATATCCCTTCACCGCCCAGCAAAATGTTCTTAAGGCCGGGAACGGTCTGAATGCTTACGCTGCAGCCCGAAGTCATGGCGGCAAGATAACCTGTGTCGATGATCATTTTTTGCCCGGCTTCGAGTTCATATTCTTTTATATATCCGTCAAATTCAAGGAACGCAGTTCCGTTTCCGCTTAAACGCTGCATGATGAACCCCTCTCCGCCGAATAAGCCGCTTCCGATCTTTTCCTGGAAGAATATTGAAAGTTCAACCCCTTCGGTGGAGGCCAAAAATGCGGACTTCTGAGCCACTATCTCATTTCCGGGGCTTATCTGGAAAGGTCTTATGGAACCCGGAAAACTCGATGAAAAAGCTATCATGCCGGGGCCGCCCTCTGCGGTATACCTGTTCTGGAAAAGACTCTCTCCGGAGAATGCACGGCCGAGCATTTTGCCGATGCCGCCGTTTGAAGAAGTGTCCATTTTCATGTTCTGGCTCATCCATGACATTGCACCTTTTTCGGTGATCATTGTCTCACCTGCTTCAAGGTTGCAGATGACGACCGGTAAAGGTTCGCCTTCGATGGTAAAATTCATATTGTACCTCCTCGTATGATTTAAGTATAATAATATAATATAAAAAACAGAGGAATTTTAAAAGGAGGGCATTATGGCGGATATTTCGATAAATGCGCAGAGCAGCATAAGACTTGGCGGATCAAAGGTTATATATTTCGATCCTTTTATGGTAACGGACGAAAAACACGATGCGGATATCATCTTTATCACTCATTCGCACCACGATCATTTTTCGTTGGAAGATATCTTAAAGGTCTCAAAACACGATACATTATTTGTGGCACCCGAAAGCATGAGAGCGGAGATCAAAAAGACAAAGCCCCTTTCTTTTGATAAATTTACCTTTGCCGATGCGAAGGATGCGGGCGCAAAGAGCGACACTGTCGGCGGCATAAAGTTTTCATGGGTAAGGGCTTATAATGTCGGAAAACTGTTTCACACAAAGGGAAGCGGCTGGCTTGGTTATATCGTAGAACTTGACGGCACGAGCTATTATGTGACCGGCGATACAGATGCAAACGAGGACAATCTTAAGGCAAAATGCGATGTTCTGTTTGTGCCCTGCGGGGGCAAATATACATTTAAGCCCGACGAAGCCGCTTCTTTTGCAGCCCGGATATCACCAAAGCTTGCCGTTCCGACACACTACGGCAGTATCGTGGGCACACCCGATGACGGAAAGATCTTTGCGGATAAGCTTAAAGAACTTGCTCCGGAAATAGAGACTAGAATTATTATGTAAACCACTAAAGATATGAGTCAGAAAAATAAAGCCCTTTTTCATCTTCCGGGGCTGTTTGAATTTTATGAATTGTATAAAGCGTTCTTTTCCGTTTTCTATAAGGAGCGGGATATGTTTTATCCCTGGGCCTTTATAGCTTCCGTGTACGGCGCTCCCGGCAATACGCTCTGGGCGGGCGGAAGGTTCGAAGAAGGATATGAAAGCCCCGAGCGTGTTTTGGGGCTTTTAAAAAGATACGGCATATCCGCAAGGCTTACATTCAGCAATTCGCTTCTTACAAAAGAACATTTAAGCGACAGAAAATGCAACAGACTCTGTAAGCTGTTTGAGGAAAGCGGCACAAACGGGGTTATCGTGCATTCGGAGATACTGACGGCTTATCTTAAAGAAAAATACCCGGGCTTGTATCTTGTGTCGTCGACCACCAAGGTGCTTACGGATTTTGAAGATCTTTTAAGTGAAGTAAGGCGGGAAGAGTTTTCGTATGTCGTCCCGGATTTTAGGTTAAACAAACAGTTTGATAAGCTTTTTTCTTTGACCGATCGGGAAAAAGACAAGGTCGAATTCTTGGTAAACGAATGCTGTTACATAGGTTGTACGGAACGAAAAGCCTGCTATGAAAACGTAAGCAGGCGCATGCTTTCTGAAGACGTGCCCGAACATGTCTGTAAGGCGCCTTTCGGAAACGAGGGATACGACCTTTCAAGGGCAGAGGAAAATCCTTCTTTTATCGGTCCTTCCGATATTGCAGACACATATCTTAAAAACGGGTTTTCAAATTTTAAGATCGAGGGAAGAAGCCTGCCCGAAGATACGGTGCTTAAACTTCTTCTTTACTATCTTGCAAAACCGGAAAATATATCAAAAGTTAAAGAATTGGTATACTTAAACCTTTGACAGTGTGCTATTCTGTATATATGGGGAATTTTGAAATGGGAAAATAAAAGATAGGAGCGGAAATGATGCAGTTTGCTGAGTACTATTATGTTTTTCTGTTTTGGATTTCATTGATCTTGACCGGGATCTATGTCCATATGTGGCATAAGCATTTCAGCGTCAACTTTTCTCTTATATTTGCCTTTATCCCGATCGTAAATATAGGCTATGTGTTTAAATGCCAGGCCGAAACCGCCGAAGCTTATTTGATAGCAACGGATCTTATATATCTCGGAGGGTGCTTTTTAATCCTCTTTATAATGCTCAACGTTTTCGACATGTGTAAGGTCGAGATGTCAAACTGGGACAAGACCATATGCTTTTTCATAAGCACGGTCGTATTTCTGTCCGTTCTCACGATCGGTAAATATCCGGTGTTTTACAAAAGCATAATCGTTACCCCGACCGCGGACGGTCTTGATGTCGTAAAAGAATACGGACCGATGCATTTAGTCTTCCATATCATGATCGTAGCGTATTTCGGTATGAGTCTTGCGGCATTTATCTATGCGTATAAAAAGAAAAAGGATGTATCAAGGACCGTTATCATTATGCTCTTTGTTCCGGAAGCCATTGCGTTTGCGGCTTTTTTCGGAGGCAGAAGGCTGACCGAAGCCATAGAGTTTACACCGCTTGCATACGTGCTTGCACAGGTCATCTATCTTCTGATCGCGCACCGTATCTGTATCTATGATATTTCGGAAACCGCGGTGGACTCGCTTACAGAAAGCGGAGATACGGGATTTATTTCTTTCGATTCAAAGCTTCGCTTTCTCGGTGCCAACAAGACCGCGATCGGGATATTTGAGTCTTTGGCGGACATGACGGTCGATAAACCGATGAGTTATTACCGCGATATTTATTCCGTTTTCAGCGAAAAGCTTGAAATATACAAAGCCGGCGGAGATGATAAGTTTTATTATCATAAAGACGATAAGGACTATTTGGTTGACATAAATGATCTTTACGACGGAAACTTCAAGAAGGGCTATCAGTTCGTAATTACCGACGACACAAAGAATCAGCAGCATATAAAGCTTATAAACAGCTACAACGACGAGCTTGAAAGAGAAGTCGAGAAAAAGACAAAAGATATAAAAACGGCCAATAAAAGCCTTATACGAGGCATGGCGATGCTTGTTGAAAGCAGGGACAATTCGACCGGCGGGCACATCATAAGGACAAGTGATGTGGTGGAGATATTGATGGCGGAGATCATGAAGGATGCGGAGTTTACGACCGTTCACGGCATAGACGAAACCTTCAGAAGAAACGTCGTTAAAGCCTCCTCGCTCCACGATATCGGAAAGATCGCCGTCGATGACGCGATACTCAGAAAGCCCGGACGGTTTACCGCGGAAGAGTTTGAAAAGATGAAGGCCCATGCTTCGGAAGGCGCAAGGGTATTGCACGGCATCCTTGAAAATTCAACGGATGAGAAATTTAAAAAGATAGCCGAGAACATTGCACATTATCATCATGAAAGAATGGACGGTTCGGGGTATCCTAAGGGACTTAAAGGCGACGAGATACCGATAGAAGCCCGTATCATGGCTGTCGCGGATGTATATGATGCGCTTGTGAGCAAGCGTGTATACAAGGAAAGCATGTCGTTTGTAAAGGCCGATTCGATAATGATGGAAAGTTTCGGCAAGCATTTTGACAAGGATCTTGAAAAATTCTATATAAGCGCCCGTCCCGCGATCGAAAAGTATTATACTGAGCTTGTGGATGCGGCTTGTTAAGAAATTTTATAACCGGGGGTCATTTTTTAATCTGATTTTAATCTTTCCTAAATGATGGTTTAATCGTGCGTTGTTAATCTTATTACAACGTAAGGGATACGAAAGGAGAGATGGACAATGATCACAATGATCTCACTTATATTTTTTGTAGCTGTATTCGGTAAACTTTTATTTTTCGCATTAAAGGTAGGCTGGGGAATAATGAGATTCGTGCTTTATCTTTTGCTGCTCCCCGCGATCGTGCTCGGCCTTATATTCGGCGGCCTGGCTTATATAGCCTTACCGGTTTTGATCATCATAGGCATCGCAAGCCTTGTAAAAACCGCATGACATGTAAAAGAAACCAACAAAAAAGAATCGGGAAACCGGTTCTTTTTTTGTACTATTTATAAGGATATGTGCTATTATTATTAATGGCTTAGCCGGGACTAACATAACTAAGGACAGAAAAACACAATGGATACTTTACGAGATCTTAAAATCGGACAGTCTGCGATAATAACCGCGGTAAACGGCGAGGGAGCCTTAAGGCAGCATCTTCTGGACATGGGCGTGATCCCGGGAACGGAAGTTACTCTTGTAAAATATGCACCCATGGGCGATCCCATGGAGATAACGATCCACGGATATAAGCTTACGTTAAGGCTTGTGGAAGCGGATAAGATAGAAGTAAGGGAACTGACCGAAGAAGACAGAGAAGAAGAGACCGTAAAAGCGGAATCCGACGATATAAACGAACTTGACGGAAGCATTGATGCGGACGAAAAGAAAAAGAAAGAGGATAAAAAAGAGACCAAGATCATCATCCATCCGGGTCTCGGCGAAGAAAAATATCATAAATATCATTATCCGAGTCTTATAAATCCCATGCCCGAGGGGCAGATCATCAAATTTGCACTGGTGGGCAATCAAAACAGCGGAAAAACAACTCTTTTTAATCAGCTTACGGGATCGAACCAGCATGTGGGCAATTTTCCGGGCGTAACGGTAGACAGAAAGGACGGGGCGATAAAGGGTTATCCCGAGACCGTGGTTACCGATCTTCCGGGTATATATTCGATGTCTCCCTACAGTAACGAAGAACTTGTATCGCGAGACTTTGTGCTTCAGGAAAAGCCGGACTGTATCATAAATATAGTGGATGTCACCAACATAGAGCGAAATCTTTACCTGACGATGCAGCTTCTTGAGATGAACGTTCCTGTCGTGGTGGCGCTTAACATGATGGATGAACTTACAGAAAACGGTGGCACGATCTTCATAAACAGGATGGAGAAGATGCTCGGTGTTCCGGTTATCCCGATCTCCGCTGCGCATAACCAGGGTATCGAAGAGCTTATAAAGCATGCGATACACATAGCGAGATATCAGGAAAAGCCTTTAAAACAGGATTTTTGTGATGAAAAGGATCACGGCGGTGCGGTACACAGAGGTATTCATGCGATCGCACATCTTATTGAAGATCATGCGGTCAAGGAAGGCCTGCCAGTAAGATTTACGACCACCAAGGTCATAGAAGGCGATAAGCGCATCATAAAACAGCTTTCTTTGGAAGAAAACGAGCTTGAGACCATAGAGCACATCGTCATACAGATGGAGAAAGAACGAAAACTCGACAGGACCGCGGCCATCGCGGATATGCGCTTTACATACATCAAAAAAGTCTGCGATCTTACTGTTAAAAAGCCCAAGGAAAGCAAGGGACGTTTAAGAAGCGAGAAGATAGACAAGATACTTACGGGTAAATATACCGCGATACCGACGTTTATTCTTATCATGGCACTTATGTTTTTCTTAACGTTCAATGTTATCGGTGCGGGCCTTCAGGCTTTGCTCGAGGCGGGAATAGACAGGCTTACTGTGCTTACGGATGATCTCCTTTCCGCCGCAAATGTAAACGATACGCTTCACAGCCTTATCATAGACGGTATATTTGCAGGTCTTGGAAGTGTACTTAGCTTTGTGCCCATAATAGTGACTTTGTTCTTTTTCTTATCACTTATGGAGGACAGCGGTTATATAGCAAGAGTTGCCTTTGTAATGGATAAGCTGCTTAGAAAGATCGGTCTTTCCGGAAGAAGCATCGTGCCGCTCCTTATCGGTTTCGGCTGTACCGTTCCTGCGGTAATGTCCACACGTACGCTTCCCAGTGAGCGCGACCGCCGCATGACCATACTTTTGACTCCTTTTATGAGCTGTACTGCGAAGCTTCCGATATACGCGTTTTTTGTAAATGCGTTCTTTCCCCGATATAAGGCTCTTATCATGACGGGGCTTTATCTAATGGGCATAATCGTGGGTATTCTGGTCGCGATCCTGTACAGAAGGACGCTTTTTAAGGGAGAGGCTGTCCCGTTTGTAATGGAACTTCCCGATTACAGGGTTCCCGGAGCCAAGAATGTTTTAATGCTTTTGTGGGAGAAGGCCAAGGATTTTATATCAAGAGCGTTTTCGATCATCCTGATCGCAACGATAATCATCTGGCTTTTACAGAGTTTTGATTTCTCGTTTAACCTTGTTTCCGATTCAAAAGACAGTATCCTTGCGTTTGTGGCAAGTGTATTTGTGCCTTTCTTAAAGCCCATAGGGCTTGGCGACTGGCGGATATGTACGGCGCTCATTTCGGGTTTTATGGCGAAGGAGAGCGTTGTCTCGACACTTGAGGTTTTGTTCGGCGGCGGCATTACGACCGTTATCTCGGCGGCTTCCGCGGCATCGCTTCTTGTCTTTTCGCTCCTGTACTCGCCCTGTGTCGCTGCCATAGCTTCCATAAGGCGTGAAATGGGACGCAAATGGGCGCTCATCGTAGTCATCTGGCAATGTGTCGTAGCCTGGATCGCATCGCTTTTGGTATATCTGATAGTTTCATAATATGAGGGAATCGTAATTTAATACGGAGGAGATATGGCAAGAGTTATCAACGCTCTGATAGTCCTTTTTGAATTTATAGGGCTGTCACGGAGTCTTAAGGAAAGAAAGATCCAATTTGTGTATTACTATACACAGATATCCAACCTGATCGCCACGGCATCGGCGATACTGCTTCTGATCTTTGGGCTTAAAAAGCCTGTTGAAGTGTTAAGGCTTACATCGACCGCCATGCTTTTGATGACATTTGCGGTGACGGCTTTTATACTGGTGCCTTTGGGCGGCGGGCTGAAGGATCTTATGTTTAAGGGCAACGGTTTCTTTCACCATCTGCTCTGCCCTGTTTTATCGGTGATCTCGTATATGTTTGCCGAAAACAGGGTATCGTTTGTGTGGACGATAGTCCCTGTTGTCATCACGCTAATATACGGTATCACGATGGTCTGTCTTAATGCCAAAGGCATTGCTGACGGGCCTTATCCGTTTTTTAAGGTAAAAAAATACGGCATTAAAAAGACGGTTGCATACATGGTGGGGCTTTCGCTTATGATAGGCCTGTTTTCGGGGATCGTGAGTTATCGTACGCCGTATAAGACCGACATAAAATATGTATATGTGCACGGGCTTGCGGGTTGGGGAAGTTACAATCTTCGCGATGAATTCATCCCGTATTGGGGACTTTCGGGCGGAAGCATCATAAGATACATGAACAATAAAGGGTATGAGAGTTATTCGGCCAGCGTGTCTCCTACGGGAAGTGCCTGGGACAGAGCCTGCGAGCTTTATGCGCAGCTTACGGGAAGCGTGGTCGATTACGGCAAAGAACACAGCGAAAGATGCGGGCATGAAAGGTTCGGCGAAGACTATTCAAAGAAGCCACTCATCAAAGACTTTGAAGGATCTAAGATCGTTCTCATCGGTCATTCTTTCGGCGGTGCGACCATAAGACTTTTTTCCGATATCCTTAAAGACGGTGTTCGGGCGGAAATAAATGCCACCGCGCAGGAAGATCTTTCACCGTTCTTTAAAGGTGGGAACGGTAACAATCTTATCGCTATAGTAACCTTAGCGGCTCCAACCAACGGTACGACGGCATATGACATGCACGATGATCCCGATTTCGATCTCACTAAAATTCCGATCCCCGAAGAATACGAGAAAAACAGTGATGCCCTCTCAAACAGCACAAAGGCCGAAAAGGACGGAAGGATCGAAGAAGACTATGCCGCTTTCGATATGCATATAGACAATGCCCTTAAGTTAAATGAAAGTATAGATACTTTTGAGGATATATATTATTTCTCGGTTCCGTGCTCGACATCGGTCATTGATGAGGCAGGAAACGTGTATCCGGATCCTTCGATCACCGAAAACATTTTTATGAAGGGCGCGATTCAGATGAGTGTTTATACGGGAAAGACACTGGGAGGATATACGATCGATGAGACATGGCAGCCAAACGACGGCCTTGTAAACGAGATCTCCGCAAAAGCCCCGTTTAATGCTCCTTCAAAAGAATATCTACCGGGTATGGACCTTGTTCCGGGTGTCTGGTATGTGATGCCCACATTTCGCGGTGACCACATGTCGTTGCAGGGCGGTCTTACCAAAAGGATCAATGTGAAGCCGTTTTATGAAGAACTTATAGAGACGATCACCGATGCCGTTTATGACTGATGCCGCCATGCCGATAAAAAGCATTGCAAAAGCAAGGATTATGGGATATAGTATATTACGAAAATAATTACGTAAACTTGCGAGGAATGTATAAATGGCGTCACTTAAAGATATCTCGCTTAAGTGCGGCGTGTCGATCGCGACCGTGAGCAAGGCGATCAACAATAAACCGGATGTGAGCGATGAGACCAAAGAACGGGTTTTTAAGGCAGTTAAGGAACTTGGGTACTGTCTTTCCACAAGGACACTGAATTCAAACAGGACCAACAGTATAGGCGTTTTGTTTGTGGATGAATCAAACAGCGGCCTTATGCATGACTATTTCGCGGGAGTGCTCGACAGTTTTAAGCGTACGGTCGAGGACCGCGGTTACGATATGACATTTATAAACAGCAGCACCAAGCAGGCGGATCGTATGACATACCTCGAAAAATGCAGAAGTCACGGATTTGACGGAGTGATACTTGCATCGATCGATTTCAGCGACGCCGAGGTTCTGGAGCTTATAAAAAGCGATATACCGCTTGTCACGATCGATCATGTTTTTGACAACAGGATATCGATCACATCGGACAACGTAGGCGGTATGACTTCGCTGATGGAGCTCATCATTTCGCGCGGACATCAAAAGATCGCATATATCCACGGTACGCCTTCGACGGTTACGAGCGGAAGGATCGCAGGATATTTCAGGACTGCGGAGCACCATGGGCTCGAGATACCGGATGAGTATGTTATCGAAGTGCCTTACCGTAATGTAGATGCCACATATAAAGCCACGAACTTATTGCTCGATCTTAAAAATCCCCCTACATGTATCATCTTTTCGGACGATTTCGGAGCAATGGGAGGCTTAAACGCGATAAGGGAAAGAGGCTTAAGGGTTCCCAAAGACATATCGGTTGCGGGATTTGACGGTATGCTGGCGCTTCAGTATCTTGAACCTAAGCTTGCCACGATAATCCAGGATACCGAATCGATAGGGGCTGTGGCCGCAAATAAGCTTATGGGCCTTATCGAAACGCCCAGGACCACTATCGTGGAGCAGGTCGTTATTCCCGGAAAACTGGCCGTCGGAGAGACTATATACGATATCACAATGGACAAAAAATGATCCCGCCGTTTGGCGGAAACAATTAAAAATATAAAGCCGTTACACCGTATGACCGGTGTAACGGCTTTTTTTTCGTGCCGGAATAGGATAATCGTCCCAAAAAACGAAAACAGTTTCGAAAAATCCGAGGGAAAATTGTGCAAAAATAATTTTGAAAACCATTTCGGAGATCAAAAACCTTACAATTTACACAAAATGACGAAAACAGAGCATTTTATACTTGCAAATTTATATAAATTGCCCTACACTTAGGTTACTTAAAAGTTTTCGAAATCTTTTAGTAACCTATTAACTTTTTTCTTAAATGGGAGAATAATTATGCGTAAAAAGTTTTTGTCTTTACTTCTTGCAACGGCAATGCTTACAACAGTTTTTGCAGGTTGCGGTGAGGCTGCGGGCAGTGTATCCGACAGCAGCGAAGTATCGGGTTCCGTTTCCGAAACGGCAGCGGCAAGTTCCGACAGTTCTGCGGAACAGACAGACACCGCTGATGAATCTTTAAGTTTCCCCAAGTCCGATATCTTTAAGGGTGAAACAGATCAGCAGACCTATCCTTTAAGTGATGAAAAGATCACATTGACATTTTGGTATCCTCAGGCAGGTTCCATAGGAACTCTGGCCGATTACAACGACAGTGAGTTCTTCCAGTGGATGGAAGAGAAGACAAATATCCATATCGAGTTTATCGTTCCCGCATCGGGTGAAGAGACTCAGTCATTCAACAACCTGTTCATCACAGGCGACATGCCCGACATCATGTACACCCAGCCTAAACACCAGGTATATCGTGACGGTATGGATGCAGCGATCGATGACGGTTACATCATGGATCTTCATGAGCATCTTGACTGGGCTCCCAACTACGTAAGCTGGCTGAACAGTATTCCCACGGCGAAGCAGGACGTATTTACCGACTCCGGTAAGATGTACGGTTTCTGGAGCTTCTGGGACAACATGGAAAACGGTTACGCAGATCAGGGTCTTTCAATCCGTAAAGACTTCCTTGACAAGGTTGGTATGGATGTTCCCACAACATATGATGAATGGGAAACGGTTCTTACGGCATTTAAGGATCAGCTCGGAATCGAAGCTCCTTTCTATACATCCAAGTATGGTATCGACCACGGCGAATTTATGGCAGGTTTCGGCATTGCTCCCCGTTTCTATCAGGTAGACGGAAAAGTTAAGTTCGGTCCTATGGAAGAAGCATACAAAGATTACCTTACCCTCCTTCATGACTGGTACAACAAGGGGCTTCTCGATCCCGACTTTGCCACAAGAAAGTCAACAGGTGTGGCTGCCGATAATGATATGATGCTCAACGACAAGGTCGGTTCCCTTATTGACTGGGGTACCCGTATGACAGACGCTTACATCTCAAGAGGAGCTACAAACCCCGAGTTCTGGACAGTTGCGGCACCTCAGCCCAAGTTAAGCGCAGACGCTCCCGATCCCGCATGGAGAGAAGTTGACAACAACTACCGTGATATTCAGGCAGTATGCCTTTTGGTAAATGCCAACAGCGAGCACCTTGAAGCAGCAACACGCTGGGTTGACTGTTTCTATGCACAGGATGTTTATCTTAACGCCAACTACGGTATCGACAGCGAAGAAGGAACGGTATGGTATAAGGCAGACGACGGACACCGTATCGGCAACTATGATTTCCGTTACTCTAACCCCGACGGTCTTGATTCCGCTACCGTAGCAGCAAAGTACTGGGCAAAGAACCCTCCTATCCGTTGCGAAGCGGCTCAGATCGAGCAGATGCCTCCGGAGAGAGCGGCATCATATGCAGTATGGTCCAAATACGCTCCCACAAATTATATTCCCGTAACGGTTACCATGACGTCCGACGAGAATGCAGAATACACGCAGTATTATACCGATATTGATGCGTACATTCAGGAGAACGAAGTTAAGTTCATAAACGGCGAAAGATCTCTTGATGAATATGATGATTACAGGGCTACACTCATAGATATGGGTATTGAGAAATGTATCGATATCCGTCAGGCAAGTCTTGATCGTTATAACAACAGATAATCCGTATACGGATTACCGCTTATTGGTGGAGAAAGCGGGAAGCAATTTCTGCTTTCTCCATTTTATTGACATCCACCATGATATGAAAGGTGAAAACCATGAGTTCAGTCAGTACAGCAAAACCTTTGAAAAAGAAGTTTACGGAGCGGCTTAAAAAGGATTTTAAAAACCATTGGCAGATGTATCTGCTTGCTTTGCCGGTGATCGCATATTTCTTTATTTTCAATTATGCGCCGATGTTCGGCATAGTAATGGCATTTGAAAAATTTCAGATAAAAAAGGGTATTTTCGGAAGCAGGTTCGTAGGATTAGAGAATTTCCAAAGATTTTTTGTTTCTCCGTTTTTTTGGAGACTTTTAAGAAACACGCTTTTGATAAGTTTATACGGACTTCTGTTTTCTTTTCCTTTGCCGATCATTTTTGCGCTGTGTCTAAATGAGGTCAGAAACAAGAAGTTCAAAAAAACGGTTCAGACTATTTCTTATCTGCCTTATTTCATTTCGGTAGTGGTCGTTGTGTCCATTCTGTTTGATTTCGGTAAGGCAAACGGTCTGATCACCAACATTGCCACATTCTTCGGATGGGACGGAGGTGCGGTAATATCCTCGGCCAAATGGTTCAGAACGTTATACATCGGTTCAAACCTGTGGCAGCACTTGGGTTATAACTCTATTATCTTTATTTCCGCCCTGGCGGCAGTCGATCCGACGCTTTATGAAGCGGCGAGGATAGACGGTGCCAACAGGTGGCAACAGACATTGCACGTTACACTCCCGGGCATCGCCTCGACCATCATAGTTCTTTTGATATTAAGGCTTGGGCAGATCATGGGTGTAGGCTACGAGAAGATCATTTTGATGTACGGTCCTTCCACATACGAGACCGGTGACGTTATTGCAAGCTACGTGTACAGAACGGGTATCCTCGATGCGGATTACAGTTATTCGACGGCTGTCAACCTGTTCAACTCGTTAGTCAACATGGTTGTTCTTTTTACTGCTAATTTCATAAGCCGCAAGGTTAATGAAACAAGTATTTGGTAAGGTGGTGTGAATTATGATGAAACGATCTACAGGTGAAAAAGTATTTGCGGTATTCAATACTGTTTTTCTTTTGCTGTTGTGCATTGTTTTCTTTTTACCCGTATGGCATGTTGCCATGGGTTCCATAAGCGATCCTCTTAAAGTTGCGGCCTCCAGCGGACTGTATCTTAAGCCTTTGGGTAAGCCCACTTTGGGCGGTTACCGCCTGATCATGCAGAACTCGACAATATTGAGGGCATACGGCAATACACTGATCTATGTTGTTTCCTCGACATTGTTCGGACTTGTGCTTACGGTTCTTGCCGCATACGTTATGAGCACGAGAGGGCTTATTTTCGGAAAAGCATTTGCATTGTTTGTTGTGTTTACAATGATATTTAACGGCGGTCTCGTTCCGACGTTTCTGGTGGTCAACAAGCTCGGTCTTATCGATACAAGATGGGCGATCATCATACCGGGTGCGGTGTCGGCTTACAACATAATCATCATGAGGACTTCGTTCTCGGAGATTCCGAGTGAAATGCTGGATGCTGCCCGTATTGACGGAGCGGACGAATTTAAGATACTTACAAGTATCATACTTCCGGTCAGCAAAGCCATCGTAGCCGTTATAGTTCTTTTTTATGCGGTACAGCATTGGAATGCATGGTTTAATGCGGCCATTTATCTTCAGAAATCAAGAAATCTCTATCCTTTGCAGCTTACATTGCGTGAGATAGTGCTTCAGGCAACCGAGAACTCCATTATCGCCGATGCCGACGGTCAGGACGTCATGATCTTCAGACCGCTTATCAAGTATGCGACGATCATGATCTCGATCATCCCGATGATGGTCGTCTATCCGTTTGTCCAGAAGTATTTCGTAACGGGCGTAATGATAGGTTCGGTAAAGGGTTAAAAATACATAATCGACAGGAGAAGAATATGGAATACAGATCATTAAAATCATTCCCGGAGGGCTTTCTCTGGGGTGCAAGCTCATCGGCATATCAGTGTGAGGGAGCATGGGATGAAGACGGAAAGAGTCCTTCGGTGCAGGATTGTACGCCTATAGTGCCCGGGACAAGCGACTGGAAAGTTACTTCGGATCATTATCATCGTTTTAAGGAAGATATTGCGCTCATGGCTGAGATGGGCTTTAAGGAGTTTCGTTTTTCGATCGCTTGGACCCGTATCATTCCCGACGGAGACGGTGAGATCAATCAAAAGGGTGTCAAGCACTATCATGAAGTCATCGACGAGTGCTTAAAGTACAACATTGAGCCGGTGATCACGCTCTATCACTTCGATCTTCCTCAGGCGCTTGAAGAAAAGTACGGCGGCTGGGCAAGCAGACAGTGTATCGAGGATTTTGTAAGATATTGCGAAGTTTGCTTTAAGGAGTACGGAAGCAAGGTAAAATACTTCCTTACCATCAATGAACAGAACATGATGACCATGTATAACATGGGCAATTTTAAAACGGACAAAGAACGCTTCCAGGCCAACCATCACATGATAGTTGCCATGGCAAAAGCAACCGTCCGCTGTCATGAACTCTGTAAAGCATGGATAGCTCCCGCACCGAACATTTCCTGCGTATATCCTGCTTCGAGTGCGCCTTTGGACAACCTTGCGGCAGCCGATTACGATCAGTTCAGAAACAGATTATATGTAGATACCATTGTGTTCGGAGAATATCCCGAGGCACTTTCGGAGTATTTTAAACAGCGGGGCTGCATGCCCGAGATCACTCCCGAGGATCTGGCTGTTATGAAAGCGGCTCATCCCGATTTTATCGCATTTAACTACTACGGAGCGGCTACGGTCAAGTTTGTGTCGCTTGAAGAAGGAGAAAAGGCCAAAGAAGCCGGCAGAAAAGCGGGCGCGGGAAAAGAAGAGTTCATGATCGGTATGCAGACAGAGCCGGGCATGGCAGTAAGCGTGAGCAATCCTCTTCAGGATATGACATCATACAATATGGCGATCGATCCCGTGGGCCTTCGTTTGACTCTCCGTCAACTTTGGGAAAGATACAGGCTTCCTTTGCTCATCACCGAGAACGGCTGCGGAGTAAAGGACGAACTTACGGCCGACGGCAAAGTACATGACGATTATCGTATAGATTATTTAAGAAAGCACATTATCGCATGTAAGGAGGCCATAACCGACGGCGTAAGACTTATGGGTTATTCACCCTGGTCGGCATTCGATCTTATCTCGACACATCAGGGTATCACAAAGAGATACGGATTTATCTATGTCAACAGAGATGAATTCGATTTAAAGGACCTTGCAAGGATTAAGAAGGATTCTTTTTACTGGTATAAAAAATGTATTGAAAGCAATGGGGAAGATCTTGAGTAAATTATCTCAATTTTTAATGATTTGAAGGAGAGAAAAATGAAAAAATGGGCTAGACTTCTCTATCAGCCTGCACTTCCGCTCTATGAAGGGAAAAGGGTTACTTCAAGTACGGAGCATATAGATATATCCAAAAAGGCGGCTGTAGAGGGAATGGTTCTTTTAAAGAACGAAGGATCTTTGCTTCCGCTTGGTGCAAAAAAACCTATTGTTCTTTTGGGCAAGGCTTCGATCGAATACGTAAAAGGGGGCGGGGGCTCGGGAGACGTTTCCTGCGCTTATGTCCGCTCCTTATATGACGGATTAAAATTCAGGGGTGTAGAGATCTTCGAACCGTTAACGGATTTCTACAAAAAAGAAACAGAAGAGCAATACAAAAAAGGCTATATACCGGGAATGACAAAAGAACCATCCGTGCCCGAAGATCTTTTAAGTGTGGCAACCGGTTTTTCTGATACGGCGGTGGTAGTGATAAACCGCTACTCGGGCGAAGGATGGGACAGATGCGATATCGAATGCAATAACGAATTCGATCCGTGGCCGGCAAAGCCGAATCTTTCAAAGCTTACGAAAGAATTGTTTACAAAAAGCGATTTCTATCTTTCTCTTGACGAAAAAGAAATGATAGAAACGGCATTAAAAAGTTTTAAAAATACGGTGATCGTGTTAAATACGTGCGGCGTGACCGATTGCAGGTTCATACGCGACGATGAAAGGATAGGCGCCGCACTTTATATGGGGCATGCAGGCATGGAAGGCGGACTTGCCGCGGCGGATATACTTTTGGGAATTGAGACTCCGTCGGGAAGACTTTCCGACACGTTCGCGGGTGAACTGTCCGACTATCCGTCTACGGAAGGGTTCCACGAATCTTTCGACTATGTTGATTATACCGATGATATTTACGTGGGTTACAGGTATTTTGAGACCATACCCGGGGCAAAAGAAAAAGTCGTTTACCCCTTTGGATACGGCCTTTCGTATACATCGTTCGAAAGTAAAGTATTAAAAGTAAATGAAAACGAAGACGGCTTTGATATTACCGTCCGGGTCACAAATACGGGAAAATATAAAGGAAAAGAAACCGTAGCGGTCTACGTGTCGGCGCCTGAAGGGAAACTCGGAAAAGCAAAAAGAGTGCTTGCCGATTTTGAAAAGACGGACGAACTTCTTCCGGGCGAAAGCTGTGTTCTTTTCCTTAATGTCACAAAATATTCGTTTGCATCGTACGATGACCTCGGTAAGGTCTGTGAAGCTTCGTATGTGCTCGAAAAAGGACGCTACGGGTTTTATCTCGGGGCGAATGTCCGTACCGCGGAAAAGATCGATCTTGAATTTGAATTAAAAGAAGATAAGGTGCTTAAAAAGCTTTCCCACAGGCTTGTGCCCTCGGAACTTAAGAAACGTCTTTTATGTGACGGTTCCTACGAGGAATTGCCGCTTGGGGAGCATAAAGACATAAACGACTGTCTCTTTAAAAGGATGGAGCCCGGAACGGAAGAAGCTCTGGCTCCCGAAGTAAGAGCGGTAGGAAGACATATATTTTTTAACAGATTAAAAGAAGGAGCACGGCCGCTTTCGGATGTCGCAGAAGGTAAGATGACGCTGGATGAATTTACCTCACAGTTAAGCGACGACGAGCTTTTGTTTTTGCTCGGAGGGCAGCCGAACACCGGCGTCGGGAATGTATTCGGCTTCGGGAATATGCCGGAGTACGGTATTCCGAACGCACAGACTGCCGACGGACCGGCAGGTGTAAGGATCGATAAGGAAACCGGGATCGTGACTACTGCATTCCCCTGCGCGACAGTGATCGCCAACACGTGGAACAAAAAGATCGCTCATGATATCGGTTTTGCGGGTGGTGAAGAATTAAAGGAAAATAACCTCTGTCTGTGGCTCACTCCGGCAGTCAACATCCACAGAAATCCAATGTGTGGAAGAAACTTCGAATATTACTCGGAGGACCCGCTCCTTACCGGAAAACTTGCCGGTGCGCTTGTGCGCGGCATTCAGGAAAACAACGTCGGTGCAAGTGTCAAACATTTTGCCTGCAACAACAAGGAGACCAACCGTAAACATTCGGATTCAAGGGTTTCCGAACGTGCTTTAAGGGAGATCTATCTTAAAGCATTTGAAATGATCGTAAAAGAAGCCGATCCGTACACGATAATGTCATCGTACAACGCGATAAACGGCGTACGTGCTTCCGAAAACAAAGAACTGCTGACCGCGTTATTGAGAGAGGAATGGGGTTTCGAGGGGTTGGTAACGACCGACTGGTGGAGCAGGACCGAGCATTACAAAGAGATCCTGGCAGGCAATGATCTCAAAATGGCTACGGGCTTCCCGGACCGGGTCAAAAAAGCATATGAACTTGGTGCGATAGGACGCGATGATCTTTATGTGTGCGCCAAGCGTGTGCTTAAGACGTTACTGAAGTTTTAATGTGAAAAGATCCAAAGGAGACCGATCGGTTTCCGTTGGGTCTTTTTACTTTTATCTTTCAAAAGCAATATCGATACTGTACTCGCGTTTTTGGTACCTATAATGTAAAATATAATAAACTGTGTTCGCGGCATAAGATACGAGGTGGCGTATGAAGAAGAAAACCGGACTTAAAGCTATAATCATTGCGGCTTTGCTTGGAGGGACAATTATGTTTTTATTCGGATGCGGTAAAAAGAACGGCTTTGGATTTCTAAACAACACAAAAACCCCAAGCAGCGGAACGCTTGGCGATAATATCACATGGACATACGATAAGCACAAAAAAACGCTTTTCATAGACGGAAAAGGCGATATGGATGCCCCGAAGTTTCCGTGGAACGACATCAAGATAGAGAAAGTGGTGTTCTCGGATGATATTACTTCGATAAGCCGGAGCTGTTTCTATGGGCATCACGAACTTACCGGAGAACTTAAACTTCCGAAGTCGTTAAAGAAGATAGAGGATTTTGCTTTTTACGGCTGCGGATTTAAGGGAGACCTTGTGATTCCCGAGGGCGTGGAGGAGATAGGAAGTTATGCTTTCAGGGACTGCGAAGGCTTTGACGGTACACTTACCCTTCCTTCGACACTTAAGACGATCGGAGACGAGACGTTCGGAAATTGTTCCAATTTTACAGGAGAGCTTAAACTTCCCGATAAACTTGAACATCTGGGGCGCACCGCATTTTCACACTGTTCGGGATTTACGGGAGATCTTATCCTTCCCGATTCGCTTACTTTTATAGGCGATTATACTTTCAACGAATGCTCGGGATTGGACGGAAGACTTCATATCTCGACAGGACTTACCACGATCCCGGCGTCATGCTTTTGCTACTGTGAAAACTTAAAGGGAGATCTTTTCATTCCCGATTCGGTGACCTCTGTTGAGGGACAGGCTTTTGTGGGCTGTAAGAGCTTTGACGGCACACTTACCATTCCCGACGGTATTACGAAAATAGAAAAATATTCATTTTCTCACTGCGAGAATCTTAAGGGCGAGATTAAGATCCCTTCGGGAGTAGAGATCATTGATGACAGTGCATTCAGCGGCTGCGAGAAATTTACTTCCGTTTCGATCCCCGAAGGAGTCGGGTATATCTGCGAGGGTGCTTTTCTGTCATGCAAAGGTTTGTCTGGCGAGTTAAAACTGCCTTCGACACTTAAGGTCATCGGATCGAATGCGTTTGCGATGTGCACCGGCCTTACAGGGACCTTAAAGATCCCCGAAAATGTTACGGAACTTGGTTACTCGGCATTTTCAAGCTGTAAGGGTGTAAGCAGGATCGAACTTCCCGATTCGCTTTTAAGCATCGGCACATATGCATTTTATGATTGCACCGGCTTAAAAGGCGAGCTTACGATACCCGGATCCGTAACCTATGTCGGGGAAGGCGCATTCATGAACGTTGACGCTGCATCCGTAAGATTCGGAAGCAATATCCGATCGATAGGAGAGCAGGCCTTTTACGGCTGCAATTCACTTAAGAAGGTTTCTTTTGCGGGAGATATTCCCGACTATTACGATCTGACTGAAAAACATCCGTCATTTCCCGAGGGCTGTATGATCGAGACTGTTCCCGGCGCCAAAAAGCGTACCGATGAATGGGCAAAATACCGCTCCGACCGTGACAACGGGATCGCAGGTCAAAGCGGAGGCGAAAGTGAAAGCGATGACGGTGCGGAAAAAGAGGTTCCTTACTACTGGACCGATTCGCTCAGCGGTACATACAGAGGCTCGGGTGAATTTGCCGATGTGACCATAGAATTTGGTGATAATGAAGCGATCATAAAAGTTAACGACCGTGATTTTGATACTGCGGTATTTGATGCCGATGCGAACAGCGAGGATGAGATCATATACACGGAAGGACTTTATATACGAGACGGACACATCACAAATCTAAGACACGGCAGAGCTTACGGGCATGCCGATGTGGTGGTGGCTGAGGCAGAACTTTCGGACGGCACGGTAAAAGACGTGATCTTTTATGACGGTTCGCCCGAGAGCGTGTACATAGGGGTCATGCTTGCAGCCGACGAAAACTGACCCTATGAAAGATGAGAGAAGGCGCACACCGGGCGATTTTAGAACTATGAAAGATGAGAAAAGGCGCACATCGGGAGATTTTAGAAGTTTGGGGGCTGAGGGGCTGATCGTGGAGCCCGGGGCGCGCTTACGGTTGACATAATTCAGAACCAGAGTTGCCTAAGGTTGACATAATTCGGGATTAGGCCTGCTTACGGGTGACATAATTCAGGCTTTACCCTCACGGGAGCCGGTTTTGTAACATTCTGAGGGTAAAACCCACTTGCATTTACCCTCGAGATCACGGAAATCTCTTTGGTTGAGGGTAACGGCATGAGAGCTTACCCTCACGGGAGCCGGTTTTGTAACATCCTGAGGGTAAAACCCACTTGCATTTACCCTCGAGATCACGGAAATCTCTTTGGCTGAGGGTAACGGCATGAGAACTTACCCTCACAGATATCGGTTTTGTAACATCCTGAGGGTAAAACCACTTGCTTTAGATTTGAGGGGAAAAACATGGAAGAATTCAAATCCTTATTGATCAAAGATACGACTCGGGAAGAGCGTATGAGGATTGTTAATAAATCGCTGGAAGTTTGCGGGCAGGAGTGCCAGTTCTGCAACGGATGCGACAATATCGGCGGCGGGCGCACCGAAACATTCTATCAGCCGTATATCGACGGCGAAAAAGAACTTTGGGAGATCAACGCTGAATATATCGCGGGAAGAGTGAAGGGCTGATGCTATGATCCCCGAAATAGAAACTTCTACAAGAGAAGAAGGAGAAAACTGTAATGGATGGGTTGATGTTAAACTTTGAAGCGAGGAGGGCCGGGAGCCCGGAAAAGTATAATTCGGCCGAAAGCGAAGGAATAGATGTAACGGTTGTTGAGAAGAGCAATGTCGCATTTGACGGTCTTAATAGCGGGATAGAATGTTTCAAACTAAGTTTTAAAAACACTTCTGACACTGTCTTTGAAGGTGTCATACACATAAAAGTCATACGTGAGTGCAAAAACCCGAAGGTTTTTATGCCGGGATATATGTACGGCAACAATCGTGCCGATGCTCCTTCGACAGGCAGAAAGGCTTTTCCAAGGTTAAAGAAGGAGCCCAAAGGAATGCCGGAATCCGACTTTTTCATGACAAGGAGCGACAGGCTTGCGGAGCCTGTAAGCCTTATATACGATGAGGGCCGGGTATTTGGCATAGCCGCAGCACCTTACCTTGTGGGCGAAGCCGGAAACTATACTCAATCAGATATGAAAAGACCGGTCTCGCAGGAACATTTTTATCGTTTCTGCGGTTTTTCCTGCGGACTTATAAACGGAAAAGGCGGAGCTTTGGGTGCATATGCGGGATATACATTAGGATATGAAAATGCCCCGTGGCTTTTTGTACAGACCGCGACAGTACTTGAAAGAACGCCGCTTGCAACCGACAATTCCATAACTTTGGGCGTAGGGGAGAGCAAGACTTTTACGATCTTTGTATATGATCATGAAGCGAAAGATGAGCGTGGAGTCCACAAAGCCATTGAGCACGCTTATTATGCGTTCAGACAGCCCCCGCGCACGATCGACGGTATGACTCCGAAACGTGCGGTAAGCCTTCTTTCTGCCGCGATCCGCGATGAGGCATGGCTTGAAGATGAGCATATGTATACCGGTTTTGTGTATGACAGACCGGGCGGAGCGCTTGAGAACAAGATCGGTTCGCTTACCTGGACAAACGGCCTTTCTGTAGCAGTTCCGATGCTTATGGCGGCTTTAAAGCTTAAGGACGAGACCGCCCGTAAGCAGAGCTTAAGCTTTATCGAAGAGGTGCTTTCTCACGCTTTAAACCCTTCGTCGGGTCTTCTTTTTGATGCGGTAAAGGACGGTGTATGGTCGGTGAGAGGCTGGTGGTATGACGGCATGCACACCGGAGGACACTGCGGTTATTTAAACGGTCAGGCGGTCTATTACATATTGAAGGCATATCTTTACGAAAAGCGTGAGCTTGGCGCAGAGCACGATGACTGGTGTTCTTTTGCCAAAAGAGTCATAGACAGATTTGAAAGGGAAAAGAACTCGGACGGTGAATATCCGTTTTCCATGTCGGAGAAGACCGGCGCGGGACTTGAATACGATTCGATGGGCGGGGCGTGGTGTCTGGCTGCGACCGCGATATACACATATATTACAAAAGATACGGAATATCTTGAGGGCATGAAGAAAAGCGAAGAGCACTATTTCGAGACTTTCGTACGGAAAGTCGAGTGTTACGGCGGCCCGCTTGATACCGATAAGGCCGTGGATGATGAGGGCATACTTGCCTATATAAGGGCGGTAAGGCTTTTACATGAGATCACCGGTGATGACAAGTATCTTGAAAGACTTCGCGATGCGATCCTCTACGAGGTTTCTTTTAAACTCGGTTATAACACTCCGGTCATGGTCGAACCGCTAAAGAGCATAGGGTGGTCGAGCTCGGGCGGCAGCATCACATCCACCGCAAATCCGCATATCCATCCGATGTCATCAACGATCGTTGAAGAAATGAAATACTGCGCGGAACGCACAAAAGACCGGTATATCGAGGACAGATCAAACGATACCATAGGCTGGGGCCTGCAGACTTTCAACACCTATGACAAAGAATACGGCTACGGTAAGCCCGGCTGGATGTCGGAGCGCTACTGCTTCTGCGAGGGACTGCTTACGGAAAAATGGCCGGATAAAAGCCCCGCATCGACATGGTTTGCATTGATGCCCTGGGCATCGGCAAGCATCATAGAGGGACTTGTGCCGGTCATGGAATAAAAAATTTTGACAGAGGGGGCAATTACGCGTTCAGTTAAGTAAGATCCGGAGGGCATCAATGTCACTTTTTAAGAAAAAAACACACGCCGAAAAATACCCGTACAACCCTGAGACCGAGGTGCCTTTTATCCATGCGAACACCTGTAATCGCGATATGGTGGCGGGGTTTAAGGAAAAAAACTCGGGCATTTTCCATGAGGTCATGCTTATAAAAGATAAAAAGGATATTGAAGAATTCAAAGCAAGCTACGGCATCAAAGGGGATATTCACATGTTTTAGACCGTAGATCTGCCGGAAGGCCACGCCGCCGGCACATTTTCTGCCGGAAGCCTCAGGAGAGAGGAAAAATTCGGGAAGGGATAAGATCACAATGTTTCATTTTGGCTTTTCATATATAGGACTTATCTGGCTTATCATGCTTTTTGTCCCCAATATCATCTGGACAAAGAACAAGCCGTCGGGCTATGAAGAAGCGGTGGTAAAAGAAAACAAGGTCCTTCTTATGTTTGAACGTACGGGGCAGGTTCTTGTCACAACGCTCGTGCTCATTTTTAAGGATCTTAATATTGATATGAACCGCAAACCTTCGCTCATCCTGCTTTTCATATCGTTCTTTTGCATGGTATGCTATGAGCTTTACTGGATCCGCTATTTTAAAAGCGAAAAGACGATGAGCGACTATTATTCTTCGTTTCTTTTAGTGCCTGTTGCGGGCGCGACGCTTCCGGTGATAGCGTTCTTTTTCCTGGGACTTTACGGGGCAAACGGGATACTTCTTTTTGCGGTGACCATACTCGGGATAGGGCATATCGGCATACATGTAATGCATAAAAATGAAGTCATTCCCAAAAAGAAAAGAAAGCTTCCGATAAGGCTGATAAAGTGGTTTTTCGCTATCGCAGGATGTGCACTCGTGCTTGCTTTTATCGGATATTTCGGATACAGGAATGCAAGATTTATAAAGGCATTTGCCGGTGCAAAGAACCCTGTCTTCGAAGACAAATATATCGAGTTGAACGGGCAGGAACAGTATATAAGGGTAATGGGAAGAGATATTGATAATCCTGTGATCATCCTTTTGCACGGCGGGCCCGGAGGTCCTGACGGATCGATGGATTATGCGTATATGGACTATCTTCTTGACGACTATACCTATATAACATGGGATCAGAGGGGATGCGGGAGGACTTTTTACAGAAACCGGGCTTTTGATCCCGACAATAAGACCGCGACTCCCAAGCAGCTGTTTGAAGATATTGACGCTTTGGTAGATTACGCCTGCGAAAGATTCGATGAGGACAAGGTTACCATCCTCGGCCATTCATGGGGAAGCTTGCTTGCCGTACGTTATTCTTTTGACCATCCCGAGAAGATCGATAAAACGATCTGCATAGGCCAGTATGTAAGCTTTAGAAAAGGCGAAGTGCTGGCTGCCGACCATGCCATTAAGGTGGCAAAAGAAGCGGGCGACGATACATCAAAGATCGAGGAAGCATTAAAGGTTTATCAGAGCGAGCCGAGCATGCTTAATATGCTTGCGTTAAGGAACTTTACGGGACCGTACAATGTCCCCGATGTTCCGGAAAAGGCCACTTTGCGTGGTGCATTTTCGCCTTATCTGGGCATCGATGATATGAGATGGATGTTCATCGACAATGCTTCTGTTGAGAAGCTGTTCAAAAACTGTAAAAGTCTTATCGATTTTATGGAAAAGATGAATGACGTGAGGGCCTGCGGCACAGAGTTTAAGGTTCCGATGTATTTTATAAGCGGAGAGATGGACTTTATCTGTGAGAGATCGCTTGCAAAAGAATATTGCGAGGATATTACCGCACCCGATAAAGCCTTTTATGAGATCAAAGGCTGCGGGCATACTCCGCAGGCGGATAAGCCCAAAGAAGTTGCCGATATCATAAGAAAACTTGGAAAATAACTTATAAAGGGGAAAGAAAAATGCCGTTAAGGATCGTTAGAAACGATATAACGAAGATGCATGTGGATGCGATCGTAAATACAGCAAATCCGGAACCGGGATACGGTTCGGGGCTTGACAGTGCCGTATATAAAAGTGCGGGCGCGGATAAGCTTTTAATGGACAGAAGGGAAATCGGCGTGATGCCAAAAGGAACTTCTGCGATAACAAAGGGCTATGACCTTCCCGCCAAATATATAATCCATACGGTAGGGACACCCTGGGCGGACGGTAAAAGCGGTGAAGAAGAGATCATAAGAAACTGCTATCGATCCGCATTTAAGCTTGCGCTCGGGCATGAAGCAGAAAGCATCGCGTTTCCGCTTCTTGCTTCGGGCTGTTACGGCTTTCCGAAGGGTATCGCTTTAAGGCTTGCGCTTTCCGAAATAGAAGCTTTCCTTTCTGAAAACGAAATGGAAGTATTTTTGGTGGTCTTTGACGGGAAGACGTTTTCATTGTCGAGCGAACTGTACGGAGACATCGATTCCTACATAAACGATAATTTCGTGGAGGAAAAGACCAAAGAGGAGTATTCGTTCGAAGACCGCATGCCCTACGCTTCACAAAGTTCGATGATGTTATTGGGTGCGGCACCCCGAAAGACCGGCAGCGCTTTCGAAAGATCCGAAAGATCGTTCTTTCGAAAGAAAAAAGGGGCTAACGGCAGTGCTCCGAGATATGAGGATGCAAAATCCTCAGAATTTGACGAAGACACTTTCGTGGCCGACGAGGAAGAGGCCTGTGTGCCTGAACTTGCAGCGCTTCCGGCCAAAAAACGAAGTCTCGATGACTGTTTAAGCGATATCCAGAAGACTTTTATGGAGCTTGTTTTTTCTTTTGCCGATGCAAAAGAAATGACGGACGTGGAAGTCCAGAAAAAAGCAAACCTTGATAAGAGGGCTTTTTCCAAGCTTAAATGTGGAAGCACCAAGAATCCGAGCAAATCAACGGCGCTTGCGCTTGCGGTCGCGCTCAGGCTCAACTTAGATGAGACAAAAGACCTTCTTTCGCGCGCGGGGCTTGCACTTTCACCGTGCAGTAAACAGGATCTTATCGTGCAGTATTTTATCGAGCATGAAGCTTATGATATAAACGAGATCAACTTCGCGTTGTTTGAACACGGGGAGCCGTTACTGGGTTCTCAGGTAAAAGAATAAAAAGTCGCCCGGCGGTAGACCGAAGGGCATAAATAAAAAAATATAATTACCTCAGAAACAAACAAAAACACCAAAAAACGGAGGTAATTATAATGAACGAAAATTTAACCGAGATCGTATTTATCCTTGACAGAAGCGGCTCCATGGGAGGACTTGAATCGGACACCATCGGAGGATTCAACTCAATGCTTTCAAAGCAGAAGAAGGAAGCCGGCGAGGCGATAGTATCGACCGTTCTTTTCTCGGACGACAGCAAGGTTTTACATGACAGAAAGGAAATAGGCAGCATAAGCCCGCTTACCGAGGACGATTACTATGTGGGCGGATGCACCGCTTTATTGGATGCTTTGGGCGAGGCGATCCATCACATCGGTAACGTGCACAAATATGCAAGAGAAGAGGACCGTCCCGCAAAGACGCTTTTCATCATCACGACAGACGGGCTTGAAAATGCAAGCCACCGCTACTCCTACAAGGAGATCAAAAAGATGATCGAGCGTCAGAAAGAAAAATATCACTGGGAGTTTCTTTTTCTGGGCGCCAATATCGATGCCATAGAAGTTGCGGGCAGGATGGGAATCTCAAGATCGCATGCGGTCAACTATAACTGTGACGAAGCAGGAACAGCCCTTAACTACAGTGTTCTTTCGAAAGCGGTATCAAGAGTGCGTGCCTGCAAATCAAAAGAAGCCTGCGCAGTTTTTGAAGACGGCGACTGGAAAGAAGAGATCGAGGCTGATTTCGAGATCCGCGGCAAGGGTAAAAGAAAAACAGCAAGATAAATAGGAATTATGCATGCATTTTTCCGAAGGAGTTTCAAATGGATTTACAAAAAGGCAGACCTTTAAATACCGAAGGGCGGTTGGATAAAGAGATAAGGGTATACGATCTTCTCGATAAGCTCGGGATAGAATATGAGCGTGTGGATCATGAGCCCGCAGAGACAATGGAAGCATGTGAGGAGATCGATAAAGCTCTTTATCCGGCCGTTATCTGCAAAAACTTACTTCTTTGCAACAGACAGCAGGACAGGTTTTATCTTTTGATGATCAAAGAGGATAAAAAATTCAAGACAAAAGAAATATCGCAGCAGATCAATTCGGCGCGGCTTTCTTTTGCATCGGCAGAGTTTATGGAAAAGTTCCTGGATATAACGCCCGGCTCCGTAAGTGTGATGGGTCTTATGAACGACACGGAAAATAACGTACAGCTCCTTGTGGATGAAGAGGTGATCGATGCGGAATATGTGGGCTGCCATCCATGCATAAATACTTCAAGCTTAAGGCTTAAGACGGAAGACGTGTTCGGAAAGTTTTTAGACGCGGTGCACCACGACTATAAAACGGTCGTGCTTAAGGGCGAGGACTGATAAATAAGAAGGTATAAAATACGGGATTATTCAAGCATTTTTTCAGCTAATTCAATCAGTTCTTTTGCTATCCTGAAAGCTTCATCGACATCTGCAATAGCAGCGGTGAAGCTTTCACGGTATCTGCTTTCGGTTTCCCATTCATAAAGGGTTGACGCTATTTCGCGAATCGATTTTTCCTGCGGCAGGTTAAAGCCGGCTTTTGAAAGCTTGTTGAGATTCGCGCGTACATCATGATTTTCAGCATAATTATTTCCGGTCATTTCTACGAGAAATTTTAAAGACATCTCTATTGATTGCTGGAGCTGGTAGCAGCATGCATCCAGAAACACATCATCTTCGGATATATGAACACGATTGAATTCCGCATTTAACAGATTAACTTTGGCTCTTGATAACAGTTTACTCATATAAGTCGAATTCCCTTTAATATTTCATTGTAAATACGCTCGTTTTTTTCAATCCGGTCCAACCAGATGATATCTGCATCCCAGTCGCAGGCCTGTTGAATAATTTCGGAGATATGATTTCGAGCATCTTTTGTGAGGCTTTCTTTTTTGAGTTCTACGGCTACATCTGTATCGCTGTCTTTGTGGCATCGCATAGAGACACTGCTTCCAAAAAGGATACACCGGTTGATGCATTTTTCTTTTTTCAGGCTTTTGGTCATGGCCTGAACTGTCTTTTGTTTGAGCGGATAAACCTTTGAGGCATCATATGCCGGTGCTTTTATAACGACCGGGAACCGGTATTCTTCGGTCTTCTTTTTAAACAGATCATAATATGTTAAAAACCGATTCTCATTATCCGATCCGAGCAGGGATTCTATCGGAACCTCAAGAGCATTGCTGAGTTTAATAAGCATATCGCCTTTGGCATTTTTAAGGCTTTTCCTTCCCTGATCGAAATCCTGAAGAGTGCGGTAGTTAACCCCGCTTTTTTCTGCCAGTTCATACTGGCTCATTCCCTTTTTTAAACGGATTGTCTGAAGAATAGTTTTACTCATGAGCAGATCTCCTTTATAACCATTACTATACGCTAAATGACGTATAGTTGCAAGACTTTGTTGTTACATAAGCCTTTTATAGATATCCAGCATGCTTTCGATCTGGTATTTAAGAAGCCATGCGGCGTTATTGTATTCCGTGGTGTCTTTGATGGCATCAAGGAGAGCGGGATAGTATTCTTCGGTTTCTTTGATCATTCGATAGATGCGCTCGCGACTTAAGCCCCAGGACATGGTGGTTAAGTTGTTGCAGCGGTCTAAGCACTTTATCAAAGCTGCTTTTGGGTTTTTTATTATGCCTGCATAGTAGGCGTCCAGGATCTCTTTACGGTTCTCGGGATTGGTTTTGGCACATGTTAACAGGCGCACGAGTTCTTTTGCATCGTCATTGACCGGGAGGTCATTCAAAGTTTTCCCGCAGTCTTCGATCACATCGTGAAGAAGGCAGGCTGCGAGGATCTCATCATCGACGATGCCCATGGCAATCGCGTGGCAGGCAAGATTGAGCGGGTGGTAGATGTAAGGCGTGTTTGAACGCTTTCTTTTCTGACCTTCGTGGGCTTCAACCGCGTAATCCACGGCTTTAAGCGTGTTGGGGAGCTTGAAGTTTCTTGCCGTAGTCTTTACGTAGGTCTTCATGTGTTCCCAACTGTAGATGGTTTCTTTTGTCTTGAAGGGTTTGTGCTTTTCTTCGGCGATTGATGATACGGAGACATCGAAAAGTTCCGAAAGCCTGATGAGCTTATCGGTGTCGGGTTTGTATTCGTCTCTTTCCCATGAGGATACGGCCTGGAAGCTGATGCCGAGAGATTCTGCGACCTGTTCCTGAGTGAGTTTTCTTTCTTCACGTAAGTTCTTGATGTTCTGTCCTATGCTCATTTTCTTTTACCTTTCTTTTTTGTGAGCCGTGCGCAGCGCATTTTACCGGCGGTGATCCTGTTTACAAGCATATGATAAGGTATCCCACACTTTTATATTAGCGGGTGGGGCTTTAAGTTTCAATGGAAAATTCAAGTTGAACTTGAGTTTATAAATTCTTCATTTTGTGTCTCCTTGAATCAGTGTTATTATATTTATATGCAGTAAAAAAACGAATGGTATATTCAGGAGGTTAAAATGGGTAAAGAATCAAGCGGAATGAAGAAGGCGGTGCTTTTTCTTTTAAGCGCGGCAGGGCTGGGTCTGGCGGCAGAGGCAGCAGGCATGGCATACTTTGGCAAGAAGAACATGGATAAGGCCAAAGAGAGAAAAGAACAGAACAATAACATCATCTGCAGCGGAATGGGTAAATCGGATAATGAGATAAAGCCCGATACCTCAGCAACATATATTGCATGTATGGCAGGTGTTGCGAACGTATCCTGGGAAGGCATTCCGGAAAAGGATTCACTTTTGGACCTCAGCTGTGTCCTTGGTAAGATCACTGTAACGCTTCCTGCGGGAGTAAAGGCAGAAGGCGAGATCAACGGCAAACCGCTCGATGAAAGTCTGAATGCGGAATGCGAAGAAGATGCAAGGGTCATCAACATTGTGGGCATGTCAAAGCTCGGAGATATCAAGGTAGTAAGATAGTGTTAACGCTGTGTTTGCAGATATGATATAATCGAGACGAGGAAAGGAGGTACATGCTTATGAATAATACCTCAATGCGTATCTGTGAATCAGATACTAACCTCGACTCGCGGGAAGTTTTTAAATGACTTGCCGCATTACATATAGAATCCCTGTGGAGTAAAACTTCGCAGGGATGTTTTTATCAAAATTCGGAGCGAATGAAAAACTGAAAGAAAATGGCTCAGAAAATGTTGAATCAGAAGGACAAATGGCTCAGAAAATGTTGAATCAGAAGGACGAATGGCTCAGAAAATGTTGAATCAGAAGGATAAATGGCTCAGAAAATGTTGATGTTATATGTAGCGGTTCATTGTTGGGGATAAACCATAAGCTGATAGAGAGTATAAGTGTTAAGAAAGTTAACATTGATGTTAATAAGAAACCTATGAAAATAACAGAAACCTTTTTCGACCAATGTTTATTGATCGAACCGAATATGAGAGACGATTCAAGGGGCGTGATGGAAGTTTTCTTCTGCCCGGAACAGATGCGTGAGCTGTCAATAGATTTTGAATTGTCCGAACAACGCCTTTACAAGATGAGGGATAAGGCGTTCTTTGGCATTCACAGGGGACCGGCGAAGCTGATAAGCCTGATCCAAGGGAAAGGCATAGACTATACCATCGATTTAAGAGAAGACTCTGATACATTCCTTGAATATAAGGCAGTCGAGTTAAGTGCGGATAAGCCTCAGATCGTATATGTTCCGGCGGGTTTCGGACATGCATTTTTGTCGCTTGAGGAAGATACGATACAGGCATACGCTATAGATAAAAGACATATGGGTGAAACACAGCCGATCAATTATAAGTCTCCGAGTATTGGGCTTAAGTTGCCGGTTGAGGATGTTATCTTATCGGATTATGACAACGATGCGGAAGTGTTGGGATGATTAAACTGTAAGGGAGTATAATCAGTGAAAAAGTTTAAAAAGGCAGCAGTGTTTCCGCTGCTGATTATTACCATGATCATGAGCGTTGCCTGCGCAACTGAAAGAGTAGAGGAAAATGTAGCAACAACCGCTCAGGTTGAAGAGACTGTTGAACAGCCTAAAGATCCAAAGTACGAAGTCGATGAATGGGTTAAGGTGCTTGATACTTTAGTCCCTGCAAATGGGAAGAAATACGATTTCCTGGGTTCCAAATGGGGAGATAGTATGGATGTTGTAAAAGAGGCATTTGGAAAAGAGCCTGATGCAACCAGAGGTGATTCGCAGGTGGGATATATCTATCCCATATTCGATTATGAGACAATGCTTTCTATTGATGTACGCGATTTTGGATTCTCAGATGCTAACATTATAATTCGTGAGAAATCAAAAGATGAGCAGATGAAACTACTGAATCCTATGAATAAGGCTGCAGCGCAGTTATATGGAGATCCTATTGAGCAGATCAATGGAAGAATCGTGTATGAAACAAAGACTTCTCACGTTGAACTGAGAAGGACAAACGAAACAGTTATCTTGAACGGGGAAGGCATAAAATTGGGTTATGTACCGGAAAAAGACAATATTATCTTTGCGAGACTTATGGATGCGGGAAAACTTTTGAAAGCAAAAATAAGTGATATTACCAAGAAGGGTAGTTTTACACAGATCAGCGTAGGAATATACCTTGTTGATTTATAGTTTTATGAAAGGGGATTAAATAATCTTACTACAAACGTTAGGAGATTCTATCATGTCCATATTCAAATCCAAAGCCGAAAGAAACCTCGACATCATCATTCAGCGCCTGGCGATGAACCTGTCGAACAACTATAAAGATAACGCCCAGGATAACCTTCGCGAGCTCGAGAGCGCGATAGAGGAGATGCGGGCGTCGGGAGGGCTCAAGACATCTTCTTTGGCCAAGTACGAGTCAATTCTCGGCATCTACAAGGAGAAGCTGAAGGGGTATAGTCACAAGGACCAGAAGCCGTATTGGCACTAGGAGCGATTAGCACCGTTAATCGATACCACATATAATAAAACAAAATAAAAATACCTATGAAGAGTGCGCGAGGGACAAGCCCTGTGACCGCACGACAACCTGCCTCACCGAGGTAAGGTGCCAATGCTTGATCGATGGGTTCAATCTGTAACCGGGACCCGTCGAGACGATGGGTCTTTTCTTATGGGTCCGCGCCCTTCATGGAAAGATTTCTTTTGCGCCTCTTTGTAGCAAAAAAAGGAGGCTTTTATGCAAAAGAACAATCCAATTCTAATCAATGTACCACATGCGTCGACGTTTATTCCGGATGAGGAGCGAGGGCTTTTCGTGACGCCATTTGTCGCTCGCGAGCTGGCCGTCATGACCGACCATTATTGCGATGATTTATATGCTACCGGGGATACTATGCTGCGTTTCCCTGTGTCGCGCCTGGTCTGCGATGCTGAGCGATTCCGTGACGATGCTTCGGAGATAATGTCGGAGGTGGGCATGGGCGCTATCTACACGCGCTGCTCCGATGGTAGTCCGCTTAAGACTGTGACGGAAGCACACAAAGAAGAATTGTTGCGACAGTACTACGACCCGTATCATGCTCGGTTCGAGTTTTTAGTCTCGGAGAAGCTCCGTGAGTTCGACCGCTGCCTGATTATCGACGGTCATTCTTTCTACCCCACACCCTTACCATACGAACTTAATCAGAACCTGGACCGCCCCGACATCTGCCTCGGAACCGACCCCTTCCACACGCCCTCAGAGCTGGCCGAAGTGGCTTATGAGTATTTCGTCGGCTGTGGTTATTCTGTGGTCTTTAACGAGCCCTTCGCGGGCTCTATCGTGCCCTTGAAGTATTATGAGCGGGATAAACGCGTAATGTCGATTATGATTGAGTTGAATCGGCGGCTTTATATGGATGCTGACTGCCGGAAGAGCGAGGAATATGAGAGGGTGAAAAGAGATGTGGCGGGGGTGATAGCACGGTTAGAAAATAGTGCGATTATTCATTGTTAGTGAGATATATTGGTTGATTTCTTGGTGTATATCTGTTATTATCCAAGTAAGAATATCTTACTAAGGAGGATCGGATTATGCAACAGTACATGTCGGATATTACAGCATTATCTTCTAAAGGCCAAATTGTATTGCCCAAGGCTATAAGGGAATACCTTAAAATAGATACCGGCGCGAAACTTATGGTGTTTAGCGACGGAGACAGTATCCTT
>JAEEMP010000024.1 GCA_016283275.1 Lachnospiraceae bacterium | reverse complement strand
TACTTAACGATAATCGGAGAATTTTATGGCATCATATGGATATGAAGCGGTTGATGCCGCAGGCAAGACAATTAAAGGAAGCTGTGACGCCGAAACTGTCAGTGAAGTCAAGGAACTTCTTAAGAGCCAGGGACTCATACTCGTATCCACAAAGGAACAGGGACTGCTCACAAGAGATATCAATCTTGATATAGGCGGATATCCGAAACCGAGAGACCTGTCGGTATTCTGCAGGCAGTTCGTATCAATGACAAAAGCGGGCGTAACGATATTGGATGCCCTCAAGATGCTTACAGACCAGACAGAGAACAAGCAGCTTAAAAAGGGAGTCGAAGGCGTCAGAGTCAATGTCGAAAAAGGTGAGACTTTAGCCAATTCGCTAGCACTTTATCCCAAGGTATTCCCCGAGCTTATGGTCAACATGGTAGCCGCAGGCGAGGCTTCGGGTTCGCTTGAGACGGCACTTGACAGAATGGCGACGCAGTTTGAAAAGACCGCCAAGACGAGGGCGCTTGTTAAAAAAGCAATGATATACCCGGTCGTGGTCATGTGTGTGGCATTAGTCGTTGTGATAGTAATGCTGGTCGTGGTCATACCGAGATATACCGAAATGTTCAAAGAACTCGGGACCGAGCTTCCGGCGATCACAAGAGGCGTGCAGGCGGCGAGTGATTTTCTGATAAACTACTGGTTTATAGTATTTCCGATCATCATACTTTCAATAGTTGCCCTTGTGGGCTGGAGCAAGACCGACAGCGGTAAGCATGTATTTCACAAGATAAAGCTTTCGCTTCCGATCACGAAGACGCTTGAGATAAAGCAGGCTTCTTCAATGATGGCAAGAACGTTATCGACGCTTATGGCGTCGGGGGTACCGCTTGTGGAGGCGGTAGAGATCGTGGGATCCACAATGGAAAATGTCTACTATCGTGAAGCAATGGAGTATTGTAAGGACGAGATCATGATAGGCCAGCCTCTTTCAAGACCGTTTGAGGAGTGCGGATTGTTCCCCCCGATGGTATACCATATGACCCGTATCGGCGAGGAATCGGGTAATACGGAAGAGATGCTCACAAAGCTTGCCGATTATTATGATGAAGAAGTTGAAATGGCCGTGCAGTCGATGATGGCCGCTTTGGAACCTCTTATCATCATCGTACTTGCATGCATCGTAGGATTTCTGGTTGCGGCGTGTCTGGCTCCGATGCTTGAGATGTACAATTCGCTGAACAACTTATAATTGAATTAAATGTCCGGTGTAGGGACGGACGTTTAAGATATATAACATTTAAAAAGGAGAGTTTAAAAATGAAGAACAAGAAACTTAACAACAAAGGCTTTTCACTTGTAGAGCTTATCATCGTTATCGCTATCATGGTTATCCTTGTAGCCGTAATCGCACCTCAGTATCTTAAGTTTGTAAACAACTCAAGAGTATCTACAGATGTTCAGACTGCCGCAGATATGGTTACCGCTATAGACGTATCAATTGCCGATGGTGCAACACCTTTTTCCGGTGGAAGTTTTGATGTAACAAAAGTAACAAATCTTTCAGCAATGCCTCTTTCAAAGCTTACTAAGGATTCTGATAGCTGGACAGTTACAGGGGATGATCAAAAGGGTGTATCGAAAATAACGCTTACTGTTGGTGGTACTGCATATGAATGCTATCCCGATGCGGAGAACTCAACAAATGGTATAGCAGGTGACCACGGCTTGAAGAAATAATAATATTATGTTTTGGTCCATACTGTTTTATTTAATCATATTCCTATTCGGGATAGTCATAGGGAGTTTCCTTAATGTATGTATATTAAGGATACCTTTAAAACAGGATATCGTTAAGGTAAGTTCCCATTGTATGAGCTGTGACTATAAGCTTAAATGGTACGACCTCATACCTTTGTTTTCTTACCTTTTCCTAAAGGGCCGTTGCAGAAAATGCGGGGCGAAGATCTCGCCCCAGTATCCGATAATCGAGGCGACCAACGGTTGCCTCTGGTTATTGGTGATCACAGTAAAAGGGGCTGATGTAGAATCCCTACTCTACTGCCTGCTTTTTTCATCATTACTTGCTTTAAGTATTATCGACTGGCGTACATATGAGATCCCGGTCGGATTCAATATATTCATTGCTTGTCTTGGTATTGTCAAACTTGCTCTGGATATACGCAACTGGCTCAACACCCTTCTGGGGGCCTTGTGCGTATCATTGTTTTTATTGATCCTTTATGTAATTACAAAGGGCCGCGCCATAGGCGGCGGCGATATCAAGCTCATGGCTGCATGCGGACTTATGCTTGGATGGAAGCTTATAATACTTGCATTTTGCATAGGCTGTATAGTCGGGGCTATTGTGCATGTGATAAGAATGAAGGTTTCAAAAGCGGATCATGTGCTTGCGATGGGACCTTATCTTTCCGTAGGAGTGGCTGTAGCCGCCCTTTGGGGAGAATCTCTATTGGAATGGTATATTTCCATTTTAGGTATTTAAACTTAAACTTGGAGTAAAATTATGGCAAACAGAGTATTAAGTATTGAGGTTGGCGAGTCTTTTACAAACTTCAGCGAAATGGATTTTCGCGCAAAAAATCCCCGCGTATATAAATGTTTCAGCATCCCTACACCCGACGGTGTATATGATGACGGATTTATTACCGAAAATGCCGAATATATAACCGCGATCAAACAGGCGTTGGCTTTTCATAAAGTAAAGACCAAGCAGGCTGTTTGTACGATCATGTCTTCAAAGATCGCTACCCGTGAGGTTCAGCTTCCGAACGTAAAGAATAATCAGGTCCAGCCAATGGTAGAAGCCAATGCGACCGATTATTTCCCCATTAATCTTGAAGATTATGAGCTTGGGCATCTTGTGCTCGGAAATGTAAAAGACGCTACCGGAACAGCCAAGCTTAAAGTCCTTGTCATGGCTTGCCAGAAGCTGCTTATCGAATCCTACGATAAGCTTTGCGAGGCATGCGGACTTCATCTTATCAGCGTTGATTATACGGGTAATTCTATTTATCAGGTTATGAAGAATGAATGTATCGAAGATACGGAAATGATCATCCGTATCGGAGAGAAGAATTCACTCGCAACCATAATCTCGGATCACAGTATGGTCATGCAGCGTAATATCGTATACGGTGCCGAGGGTGCTGTATTTTCGATGATGGAATCGACCGCATTCCCTCAGAAAACCTTTAATGAGGCTTTCGAAGAGTTAAAGCGTATAGAATGTGTCAAGCCTTCCATCAACGAGACTTCAATACTTACAGAATCATCGAACAGTATTCAATTCACGGAAAAGACATCAGCCGCAATGCAGGAGATAACCGAAAGCTTATCCCCTCTTGTGGGTAATCTTGCCCGTGTGATCGATCTATATAATTCAAAGACTCCGGATAAGCCCATAAAGCGTATCGTTTTGACAGGCTTCGGGGCAGAAATAAACGGTATATCAAAACTTTTCACCAATGAACTCGGTGTAAGCACCGTTGTATGTAACAGTGTAAGGAACATTCCGATCGCCAATGCGAACGGTGATAATAACGGAAAATATGCCGTGGTGATCGGTGCCGGTCTTTTCCCTATCGGCTTTATCAACGAAGAGAAGAAGGTTAACGACCTTAAAGAAGTGAACTATAAGAATGTTTCCATTCTTTTGGCTATTTTGTTTGCACTTATCTGTGTTGCAATGATAGGCATAAGCTATGCAAGACTTACTATTGCAAGGACTGACGAGGTACTTCTTAAGAGCCAGGAAGCAACATATCTTCCTGCCGAAGCCGTTCAGATAAGGCATGACAATATGGCAGCCTTCCTTGCGGAGATCGCGGACGGATATAACTTATCAAGCAGTGAAAATGACGGTCTTGTCGAGTTCTTTGAAAAGCTTGAGTCGACTCTTCCGGATGATGCGGAGATAAGACAGCTTACATCCGATACCCAGAAGGGTGTTATTATCATTGCTTTAAATGACTTTAACAAAGCAGGTAAGCTTATTGAAGAAATACGTAATTTCTATCCGGACGATTCAAGGGGCGGCAAGGTCACGATATCTTCGATAGTTCAAAAGACCGAAAGCGAGGTCCTTGAGGAAGGAGAGGAAGCCGAAGAAAATGCCGGATCTGAGGAAGAGCCGGAGAGCGAAGAGGCAACAGAGTCTTCCGAAGAAGAGGAAGAAGTTGTCTGGTATGAGATAACTCTTAATATCGATTATAACGATCTTGCGGAAGACGAGATAAAGGAGTAAGGGGGTGTGCATATGAATAAAAAAGATAATTTTCAGAAAAAGATCATGACATATGTAGCCCTTTTAGGTCTTGCGATAATTATTGCCGTATATTTCCTTATTTTCCAGAAGAATATGGAGAAAGCGGAAAAGATCGAAAACAGTAACAGAAGTTTATCCGCAAGGGTTACTCAGTTAAAGACTTATTACGATAAGCAGAATGAAAATAAGAAAGATATCGCGGTAATGGAGGAGCAGATCGATGCAATGCTTTCCAAGTATCCGGCAGATGTCCGCGAAGAGAATATCCTCATGGTCGCGATCGATTCCCTTGAGGATAACGAAGTTGATTACAAGAATATAACGATAGGCGGGCGCGAAGCTTTAAAGGCAATACCGCTTGAGACCGTACAGAATGCGGGAATGGAAGCATACCAGAATCCCATAATATTTGCACAGCGTAAGGTAGGGCTTGTCAATTCCACAAATTATTTCGATCTTAAGGATATAATCGCGCTTATCAACAGTTCTACCGATAAATGTACCATCAACAATATCGTGTATTCAAAGAATGAAAACGATAACTGTCTTGACGGTACGATAGAAGTTACATATTACTTTGCACTCGGAACCGGCAGAGAATATGAGGAAGTTGATTTTAAGAAGTATACGGCAGGTCTTAACGATCTTTTCAATTTAAAGACCGAAGAAGAACTTGCAGCAGAAGCAGCATCAGAAGAGAGTAATGACGAAGAATAATATTAAGAGTAAAAAACTTAATAACAAAGGCTTCAGTCTTGTGGAGATACTGGTCTCCATAATCATCATTGCCGTTGTCTCTTCGGCTGTGCTTGCAAGTTTTGTCAATTCCACAAGATACAATGCAAAAGCCAAAGACAATCAGTATATAACCGGTGCCGCTCAGAGTATCATGGAAGGCTTTAAGGCCAATAATATAGATAATCTGATCGCCCAGTTTGATGACAGCGACTTAATACCGTTTACCGTTTACACGAACTTAGATCCCGGAGGTTCTCCTGTAACCGGTTATTCGTGTAACTATGATCTGACTCATATAAGAGATGTCGATGATGTATATGAGTTTGAGATCAACGGTATTGATTATCAGGGTCATTTATACGACTCTCTTATAACAATATCTCCTTACAACAGCACTACGGCAGTTGATACTCCTTATGACGGGACATCATATGACGGTCAGGTTTCGATCGATTATATCGAGAATATGAACGGTTTCAGGGACGCTGTTTTTTTGGAGCCGCTCAGTTCCCTGTCTGAAGGTTATTATACGATGATAGATGAGATAATAACCTGGCTTAACACTATGGCGGGTTCATATTCGGTCAATGCTCACGGCATCATGGTATGGGAAGGGCACTATAACAGAGAAGTATTAAAAGCCGATATGTCGGGTATTGAGATCACAAGAAATACGACAGTTGATATCACTTCTCTCGGCGGTAATGTTTCAAAGGTAACCGTAACGGTTGATTTTGAGGCGAAAGTTGCCAATAAGGCTTATGTGGATTCTACCGGGCACACACAGCATGCATCTCGCAATTTTTCGCATGCTTTCAGTACGGAAGAGATATTTAACAATTCTGCCACGGCTTCTGCGGGCTCAAAGCTTGAGAATGTGTTCCTTTTCCTATATCCCGCTTATTATGAGCCGACGGCAAGTTACGATTATCCGATAAAAAATGACAACTATTTTATAAATAATACAGGATCCGATATAAATGTGTTCTTTGTAAAGCAGAGAAACGGTACGCTTGAAGTGGGCGGATCAAATCTTCTCGGTTTGTGCGAGGCACAGTATTGTCCGAACATAACCTGTAACAACCATGTAAAGCTTTATCATAACTGTAACGAAAATATATCAAGCACAAATACCGTTACAACGCCGCCCAATATCGTGGCGACATTTGCTTCCGAGATAGTGGACGGTCTTACCGAAACGGAAGATCAGAACCTTGTATATCTTGTGGAAGTAAATATCTACAATGCGGGTGACAGAAGCGAAGTTCTATATACTCTTACAAGTACCACAAATGATAAATAGGATATTTGGATGACGATCGAAAAGCTTAAACGATTCAAACTTAATAATGCGGGTTCGTCCATGATCGTTACCATAGTCGTGGTCACGTTCTTAAGTATCATTGCGACCATTTTCCTGTATATGGCGGGTCAGAATTACATCATGAAGATGACAGACCGTCATAATAAGGAGAATTTTTACGAAGCCGAGACCGGGCTTGAGGAGATGAAAGCGGGACTTATGGAAGTCGCTGCAGAAGCATCCAATAAAGCTTATGTGGATACTATGGTACAGTATTCGATCGATGAAGCGTTTACGAGATATACATATTATCAGACGGCGTATTTCGAAGAACTTGAAAACCTTTTAAATTCGTATTTTGCGGCCGCAGGGGGTTATGAAGATTATCTTGTAAGCCTTGTGGAGCCCAAATACCGGGATGCGTTTTCTTTTGACCCGGTCGGAACGGATGCCTTCGGACAGCCTATGTATATCGATAATGCGACGGCGGAAGACGGGTATGTATTCATCCGTGGCATCAATATGGTCTATGTATCGGATGACGGTTTTACAACGGTCATCAAAACCGATATTGTTTTTTCCGTTCCGGATATGAACTGGGGAGTTGCATCGTCATACAGATCGCTTTCGGAGACCGCGGAAGAACTGCACGGAAGCGAGCTTGTGGACAGAAGGCGTGAATATAACATTTCCGAGTATGTGAACTACTTTAACTGGTACAAGAATTCGGATTGATATATCGGATTATACATAAATTATTATTTGGTTAATAGGAATATAGTAATATAAAACGGATAGGATTTTATGCCATGGAAAAGTGGAATAAAAACAAAGGTTATACACTTGTGGAGCTGATCGTCATTATGGCGATCCTGGCCGTCGTATCGGTCGGCAGTATCGTGGGAGTATCGCTTATATCCTCGAAACCCGCACAGCAGGCCGCATCAAAGCTTAAAACAGTGATCCAGAACGACAGGACATCGGCTCTCGGCAAGTACAAAACAGAATTATTTGTTGTCGGCGAAGACGGCGGAGTTAAAGTCACGGAGAATTTCTATACGGACGGTACAACACTTAACAGCTCCAAAGATACAAAAATCTGTGATGAAAATGTAAAAGTCCAAGTCTCCGATGACAATACAAGCTGGGATGATGTAGTCGACGGTTATTCTTTGACCGTTAATTTCGACAGAAGTTCCGGTGCGATAAAGATACCCGATCACGGGGATGTGTATTTTAAGTTTACCAAAGCGGGTAAGTCTTATACGGTAAGGATCTATCATTTGACCGGTAAGGTTGAATTACAATAAGAGATATTTATATGAAAAACTTTTTTAAAACGATTTTTTGTAAAAAAGTAAATAATAAGGGTATGTCTTTAGTGGAACTCATATGTGCCATCGGCATTATGGGTCTTCTTGGCGCGTCTGTGGCAGGTATCATGATGGTCAGCGCCAATACATATTCGCGCGGGACCGCAGATGTTGACCTTCAGCAGGAGGTACAGCTTTTAGTAAATCAGATCGGAAATCTTATTCAGGATGCGACTGAGGTTACTTCGGGCGGAACAGATCTTCATATAGTCAAAAACGGCGTTTCCTATGACATTGTTCATTCAGGCGGCAGTGATAATGTAGTAAGCCTTACAACGGGCGGAGAGACTCAGCCTCTTGCCAATTTTATAAGCATGTTTATTACCGATGTCTCCGAATATGAAGACAACGGTATCGTGCAGCTTTATATCGCGGCTGAAAATAACGGAAGGACCTTTGCGGGCAATTATACCGTTGCATCCCGTAATTCAAAGGTCAGTCCCACCGAGACGACCAATGTTGTCAAGATCACTACCATCAGCGGCAATAAGCTGATCCTGGAACCTCTTTGCTTTAAAGAGATCCCCGTTACCATTACCGGTGCAACCACTGCTATGGGGGTAAACTGGGAACTTACCGGAGCTACGGATACTACGGGCACAAAGTTATATGTGGCTGACGATCCCACAAAGAATACCGCGGTCACCAGTACCACAAATTCCGAGATCACACTTAAGATCGAGATAGGCCGTAATGAGACTGCCAACAATTTAAAACTTAAGATAAAGTCCAATCAGTTAAGATCCGATATGCTGACCCCTGAGGCTCAGGTCGAGATCGATATCCTTATAAGACGTGTAAACGGACTTGATCTGGTCGGTACGCTTGACAGCGGTACATCCAATGCCAATAAGCTTAAAAACGGTGCGAAATATAATGTTAATGTTGATGTTATCGCAACCAATCCCTTTATCGATATGACATGTGAGACGACTTCCGAATATAAGTCTCCGTTTGTACTTAAATATTCATTGTATTATGCAGACAATGCGGTTGAAGAACCGTTCAGATATAATGCTTCTTCAAGATGCTTTGAAAATTCGACAATAAGGGTATCTGTCAAGAACAATGACATGTCGACCCTTACTGATCTGTCCGATCAGCCTATATCAAACGGTGCGGAAGTACACGAGTTTTATCTTGATACTCCGGCTGCGTCGGGAGATCTTGGCGCGACTTATTTCGTAGTGTCATTAAGAAGGAATCTTCCTCAGAACGGTAATTTTACAATGACCGGTTTTACCATGCACACAGTCCGTAAAAACAAGTCTGAAATGTGTTATTACGGGGATACGACACTTGGTGAGGAAAATTACAATGGTTCATTTACGATCATGGCAAATTCGGGGTCCGTTTATGATTCATTGCTCGAAAGAGGTACCGATAACGAAGTTGCCAATTTCGACTGGGGATATTTAAAGCAGCCTTTGCAGAATTCTACCGGCGTAAATATGGGAAATTTCGAATGCAGGAGAGAATTCAGATATCGTGAAGTATATTCATCCGATGATGAAGGAAATCCCACTTCGGTAGGTCCGTGGTCCGGAACATTATATTCATCATCAGAGTACGGTAATTCCATCAACCTTCGTAGAGAATCTCTTATATTTGATGCAAATAAGAGTTATGAAGTAGAAGTTATCTGGAGGATATATAACAGGAATAATAACCAGGTTCTCTGGCCTAAGAGCGATACTCCCGAAAATCAGTATTTGAGAAGAGGTATCGTGGATCCCGTTATGGTCAATTACTCGATTCCGGGCACATCGTTTACCGCAGTGGGCGGAAGCAATGTCGAACTTACTCCGGGTTCAAGCTACGAGCTTAACAGCAATAAGATCACCGGTATATACATGAACTATTTCCACGCACAGAATGACTTAAGCTATAAGCTTCAGCGTAAGGTCGGAGATTCGTGGGTAGATGTTTCACGTTACTATGATGCCAGCCTTGAGGAAAGAGGAAGCAATAACTATACCGGATTTAAGGTTAAACTTAACAGAAAGGGTGAATACAGAGTTCTTCTTCTGATCGATCATATACAGACCGCAAGCTATAGCAGCAGTCAGAGAAGATTTAACTATTACACCATAAATTTCAACGACAGCGACAATGCTCTTTACGACGAAGCGACCGGCCGCGGTATTTTCTACTACAGTGCTTCTTATTCGACCGATGAGTGGAAAGAAAGATTCACAAACGATTACTTGCTTTCCAACGGCAATAAATTCAACTGGGGTAATGTAGATGTTACCGAAAGCGGAGGAAAGGTTACATATTCGCTTAAATGGCTTGGTTTTACAAAGACATATAACGGTAACAGAAACCAGAACGACAACAAATTCTACAATGAAGCTTACGATTATGTATTTGCTAATGCTGATGAGATAGCAGGGGAATGAATATAAAAAAATATCGCCGTCCGCTACGCGGATGGCGATATTTTTTGGGTAACAGCAGGGAAATGGCATTATAAAAGTGCTTGAAACTTTTAATTTACTGTGATATATTGATAAGGCTTGATATTCAGGAGGAAGATTTATGACAGCGTTAAGAATTGTATTGACTATAGTATTTATATTGGTTTCATTGGCACTTTTGGTAGTGGTTCTTATGCAGGAAGGTAAGTCTGCAGGCCTCGGAGCGATCTCCGGTGCGGCTGAGTCTTATTGGGGCAAGGCTAAGGGACGTTCGATGGAAGGCGTGCTTCTTAAGATTACGAAGTGGCTTGCCGTTGCGTTTATGGTTCTTGCGGCTGTACTTAATTTAAGCAAGTTTTAAATTTGTTTAACCGACCACTCGATTGTGAGTGGTCTTTTTTTTATTTTATAGGAAATTTCTTCTTAGTTTAATCCGTGGGTGGTAATATATATTTATGGCAAACAACAGAGATAAAAGAAAAAAGTTAATATTGGAACTGTTTCATGACGATATGTATGTGCCCATGAGAAGGCGTGAACTTGCTATCTTTATGCAGGTCAGCGAAGAAAACAGGGCAGAGTTTGACTCTATCATTGACGAACTTATAAACGAACATGAGATAACGGTCACCAAAAGGGGAAAACTCATACTTTTTGATGAAAAAGAGGAAGTAAAAGAAGGAAAAGGTAAAACCATAAATCCGCTGCATCCTTCTTTTACCGGAAAATATATCGGCTCAAAGTCGGATTACGGATTTGTGGAGGTCGAAGGGCTCGACGAAGATTTCTATGTATCGGCCGATGATGCGATGAACGCTCTTCACGGTGATACGGTTGAAATCGAGGTCATAAAGGAAAGATCGAAAAACGGCAGGGCTATGGCCAGGGTCATAAATATCGTTGAAAGATCCAAAGACGTTATCGTGGGTACTTACGAGGCTTCCGATAAGGGCTACGGCTTTGTGGTGTGCGACAACAATAAGCTTAAGGACGATATATTTATACCCGTTGAGCATTCAAAGGGCGCCGTTACGGGGCATAAGGTGATCGTGGAGCTTACATCCTACGGTGACAAGAATCATAATCCCGAAGGAAAAGTGACCGAGATCATAGGCCATATAAACGATCCGGGTGTTGATATCCTTTCGATAGTGCTTGCCATGGGTATACCGAACGAATTTCCCGAAAAGGTGTTAAACCAGGCCGAAAAGGCATCAAAACCAGTAAGCGAAGCGGATATGGCAGGCAGAAAGGATCTAAGAGATCTTACAATGGTCACTATCGATTCCGAGGATGCGAAGGATCTTGACGATGCGGTCAGCCTTGTTATGAATGATGAGTATTACGAACTCGGTGTTCATATTGCGGATGTGTCCAATTATGTACAGGAGAATTCCGCGATCGATGTGGAAGCCTATAAGCGCGGCACGAGCGTGTACTTGGCAGACAGGGTGATACCGATGCTTCCGCATACGCTTTCTAACGGTATATGCTCGCTTAATGCGGGTGAGGACAGGCTTGCGCTTTCGTGTATCATGGATATCGACAAGCACGGAAACGTTAAGGATTACAAAATCCTTGAAAGCGTCATCAATGTCGACAGACGCATGAGTTATACGAATGTAAAAAAGATCATCGAGGATAATGACGAAGAGACGATAAAAGAATATGAAGAGCTTGCACCGATGTTCTTTAAAATGCATGAGCTTGCAAAGATATTGAGGCAGAAGCGAAAGAACAGAGGCTCCATAGATTTTGATTTTGACGAGACAAAGCTTGTGCTCGATGAAAACGGTAAGGCGATCGATATAAAGCCTTATGAAAGAAACGAAGCCACAAAGCTTATCGAGGAATTCATGCTCATCGCAAACGAAACGATAGCGCAACATTTCTATTGGCTCGAAGTTCCGTTTCTTTACCGTGTGCATGAAGAGCCCGATGAAGACAGGATAGAGAAACTTAAGACGTTTATAAGAAACTTCGGTTACACTTTAAGGGGCGGAAATGACGATATTCATCCCAAGCAGCTTCAGAAGCTTCTTGAAAAGATCGCGGAAAGCCCGGAAGAGATGCTTATTTCAAGGCTTACGCTTCGAAGCATGAAAAAGGCAAAGTACTCGCCCGAGTGTGCGGGGCATTTCGGTCTTGCGTGCGATTATTACTGTCATTTTACTTCGCCGATAAGACGCTATCCCGATCTTTTTATACACAGGGTCATCAAAGACTGGATAAGGGGCAGGCTTTCCGAGTCAAAGCAGGATCATTACAATGAGATCGTCGGTCAGACGTCGCTTGATACAAGCCGAACCGAAAGAAGGGCCGAAGAGTGCGAAAGAGAGACGATCAAACTTAAAAAGGCCGAATATATGCAAAAGCATCTCTATGAGATATTCGAAGGCGTCATAAGCTCCATAACAAATTGGGGGCTTTATGTGGAACTTCCCAATACCTGTGAAGGCATGGTGCATGTATCGACGCTTGTGGGCGACTTTTTTAGATTTGATGAAAACAACTACGAACTTGTGGGAGAAGGGACCGGCCGCACATTTAAATTGGGCGAAAGGGTTAAGATAATGGTTCATGATGTCGATCTAAGTTCAAGGACCGTTGATTTCATCCTTGCTGATTTTGATTACGGCGAAGCCGAGCACGATTACTACCGCTCCGGACGGAATGAATTTTAAACCACAGGTTTATGTTTTTTGTATTTTTTTATGATATATTGGTATTCAGAGGTTAGGTAAATGGCTAAGGAAGAACCAAGGAAACTTGTATGTAACAACAAAAAAGCATATCACGACTACTTTGTCGAAGAAAAATACGAGGCGGGACTGGCTCTTCACGGAACAGAGGTCAAATCCTTGCGCCTCGGAAAGTGCTCCGTCAAAGAAAGCTTTATCAAGATTGACAAAGACGAAGTATGGGTTTACGGTATGCACATAAGCCCTTACGAAATGGGCAACATATTCAATAAGGATCCGTTAAGGCCGAAGAAGCTTCTTTTACATAAGGCGGAGATCCTTAAGTTAAAAACAAAAATAACGGAAAAAGGATATACACTTATCCCTTTGGAAGTATATTTTAAAGAAGGCAGAGCCAAACTGGAATTCGGGCTTTGCAAAGGCAAGAAGCTTTACGACAAGCGTGAGGACATTGCCAAGAAGGACGAGCGCCGTGAAAACGAGCGTGAGTTCAAAGTTAAAAACCTATAGGGGGCAGTCAAGGTTTCGACAGGGCTCTTGAAGATGGTGAAGCGAGTCGTTGCGACACGTTAATCGCAAAATTAAATTTAAACGCTGAAGATAATTTAGCAATCGCTGCCTAATGGCAGCTGTCCGCTTTAGTGTACCTATGCATTAAAATCCGGGCATCATGATCATAGGAAACGACGCTTACAAAGCTTTGAGTATGCGGGCGTAACATGAAGCTACCAAAACCGGAAGGATGTCTGCTTCCGTCCGGCAGAGGGAATGTCAAATAACAGACTACACTCGTAGAAGAACATGGGATGGTGTTTTGGACACGGGTTCGACTCCCGTCTGCTCCATAGCAAAACAGAGAGGCATAAAGCCTCTCTGTTTTGCTATGGAGCAAACGGAAATAGAATTCTTCGAAGAAAACGCCCGTGTTTTGCACGGCGCTGCGGTCCGGTGGACCGCGCTAAGCGCCGACCGAGTCGAAGACGAGACCGCTGCGGTCCGGTGGACCGCGTTAAGCACCGACCGAGTCGAAGACGAGACCGACTCCCGTCTGCTATGAAGCAGACAGGTGTCTCGATCTGTTTCTTGACATATTGGTTAGCGGGTGCTAACATACACGATGTGCAGGCCTCCTACACAGATGTTGATGAAAAATAAGGGATAATAGATTTCATATTGTTCCCGGCATCTTGCGGGGTCATTCTTTTTGAAGCATAGTTAGCTCATGCTAACGGAAAGGTAAGACATTGTTTCTGACTGTTTTTCTTGCGATCGTGTTTTGTGCAGCCATTTCACTGATGCTTTTATCGGCGGTGGCATTTATACAGGATAAGAAGTTTTTCTCCTCGGCTCCTAAAGAAGCACAAGAGGCGATCGTTCCCAGAAAAGAGGAATTGTTTTACGGCGCCAGAGCGATCGGATGGACGCTGATGATATTCAGTTTTTTATTGATACTGGGTGTCGGTATCACATCAATCCTGGACGGTATACGCAACGGTTTTACATTCTTACAGTTTTTTTTTCGATTTGTATCGATCTTTACTATCTATAAGATCTACGACATGATCTGTTTCGATTATTTTCTTCTCATGAAGTTTCGATTCTTTCAGCATTATTTTCCCGAGGTGGAAAGTGCATATGCCAACAGAAAGTACGGATATAACATCAAAAGTCAGCTTGTCAAACTGCTGATCATATTTCCCGCAGCATCCGCGGTTGCGGCGTGGATATGTTCTTTAGCCGTGAAGTAAAATATCAGCCTGTGTATTCGGATACACGTGCTGTCAAATAGAAGGAGACAAAAAATGAAACTTAGTGAAATGAAAGCCGACGAACACGGCACGGTAAGATCGCTGGGAAAAGATGAGAGATTCTTAAAGCGCATCACCTCCATCGGTCTTACGGAAGGAGCGGGTTTTTTTGTTGTGAAGAACGCCAGGAAAATGCCTGTGCTTGTCTATGTGAGGGAAACGCTGCTTGCCCTTAACAGAAAGGATTGTGAAAAGATAGAAGTTACGGAGGTGAAAGGATGAACTGCATAGCACTTTTGGGACAGCCTAATTCCGGTAAATCCACGGTTTTCAATCAGCTGACGGGGTCCAGACAGCATGTGGGCAACTGGCCCGGAAAGACTGTTGAGAAAAATGAGGGTACATACAGTTATAACAATGAGACATATACGGTAGTGGATCTGCCGGGAAGCTATGGGCTGTCCGGCAATTCCGATGAAGAGATCATCACGGAGAAATTCATTAAAGGCGGTGAGGCGGATCTTGTTTGCATACTTGTGGATGCTTCACAGTTGGAGCGAAGCATGTATATGCTCGCGGATTTTGCTTCGATGGATGCACCGGCGATCCTGATCCTCAACATGATGGATGTGGCAAAATCTCAGGGAAAGACGATCGATGACAAAAAACTTTCCGAAAGGCTCGGAATACCCGTACTGCCCTTTACAGCAGCTGACGGTAAAGGATTTGACGGACTGAAAAAACTTATTGCGGATGAAATAAAGACGCCTCATAAACTGATCACCGCACCGGAGATCTCTTTGAAAGAGACTGCGGATAACAACGGATCGGAGAAGCTTCTGTCTGACGGAAACGCCAAATTCACCTGGATCAGTACGATACTCGAAGGATTGACAAATAAAGTCCAAAAAGATTATAAGGTTTCCGGATTCGATAAGATCATGCTGAAGCCCGTTTTAGGAAAGTTCATGACGGTCCTGATCATCCTTGTGGGATTTCTTGCAGCTATGCTTATCATGTCGCCCTTTATGAGCGTGGCGGGAATGCTTCCCAAGGCGCTGGGCGGGCCGATTGCCGATCTTCTGAACGGTCTTAATGTTCATCCCTGGCTCGTTTCCGTATTCAGCCTGCTTATACCCAATACCTTATACTTCTGTATTTCGATGTCGGCTTTTGTGTTTGGAGTTAATATATCGTTCGGTTTTCTGGAAGAAATCGGATTTCTGGCAAGAGCTGCGTATCAGTTTGACGGAGCACTGTCGAAACTGGGGCTTCAGGGAAAAGCAGTCGCACCGATACTTATGGGAATGGGATGTACCATCGGCGGTGCGAGCGGCACAAGGGTCATGGACACCTGGGGACAGAAGATGCTTACAATGATGGTCGTATGGGCGGTTCCATGCGCTTCTATCTGGAGCGTTATGCCGGTGATCTCCGGTATGTTTTTCCCTGCCTGGGGAACGGCTCTTGTATGCATCGGGATCATAGCATATATCTTTGTCCTTATGTTTATCGTATCCAGAGTATTCGGCAACAAACTTGTGCCTGAAGATTCAAGATCCGGAATGATCATGGAGCTTCCACCTTATCATAAGGCGCACTGGAAGTATATCATCAAGGAAGCATGGATCAAATGCTTCGATATGTTCAAAAGAGCAATAAGAACCGTTACACTTGTTTCCCTTATCTTCTGGGGATTTTCATTCAGCCCGTCGGGAAATGTGGAGAGCAGTCTCCTGTACAAGATTGGGACCTTTATCGAACCCGTAACGAGATTCTTCGGAATGGGATGGCGTACATTCATGGCATTTATCAGCGCTGCCTTTGCCAAGGAAGCGGTCCTTGGGACACTGAATGCCGTTTTTGCCGGACAGAGCAATGTAGCTGATGTTGCATTCAATGCAAGCGGCGGTGGAGTCGATAAGCTTGCACTTTCGCAGATCATGTCACAGACCATTTCCGGGGCGGAAGCACTGGCGTTCATGTTTGCCTGCACGTTCAGCGTTCCCTGTCTTATGGCTCTTTCTACCACATACAGGGAGTCGCATTC
>JAEEMP010000023.1 GCA_016283275.1 Lachnospiraceae bacterium | reverse complement strand
TAGCAAAGTGGGATATAGATTGATGAATGAGGCAATCTCCAGGCTTAAGGAATATCATACTATTTTTTTATGGGTGCTTGAAAAAAATGAGAGGGCGATTTCTTTTTATCGTAAATATGGTTTTGAATTTGATGGCTCCAAAAAGGAATGGAAGCTGGGCACTCCGGTTTCAATAGTTAGAATGATAATGAAAAAGGACGAAATTTCAAATTTGAAGAGATGAACGGTGAAGCATTATCCCGGAATACAATGTAAAACGGCAAATTTAAGTTTATGGAGGAAAAACAGATGACAAAAGATGAAATAATGAACCTGGTTGATCGCTCTTTATTTGCTACAATCGGCTATACAGACGAATCGGGCCGGCAGAATGTTCGCAGAGTATTTTGCACATGGCACAAAGGGTTAGGCAGACATCTGATCTCAACAAACACAAGCTCTGCTCATGTGCGAAGCCTTAGAAAGAATGGCAATGCCTGCCTGTATTTCTCGGATGATGCAGCATTTGAGGGGCTTTGCCTATTTGGAACATTTAAGGCGCATTTTGAGAAAGAATACAGAGAACTTCTTTGGCATGAAGGAGACGAAAAGTACTATCCAAAAGGGGTTGAAGATGAAGATTACTGTATTCTGGAGTTTATAGCCGAAGGCGGACGATATTATCGTTATGACGGAATAGGCGATATATCAGCATCAGAAATAGAGACATATGATGAGGGCAAGGAATATGAGGACCGATATGCGGTTGTCAGCGCAAATATGTAACAACCTCCGGTTTGGCGGGATGATGTGTTGATGCGTTAATCGAAATTGGAAGGGAGTACGATCTATTCATGAGGAAAAGAACAAAGCTTATTATCACCGGAGCGACTATTGGAGTCGTAGTTGCCGGTACTTTGATAGCAAAGCATTTTGTCAATGTAGATAAAGATGATCACGCAGTGCAGATCATTGGGGGTGCGGATGGTCCGACATCTGTGTTCCTGGCAGGGAAGGTGCCTGCTGACAGAAAGCAGGCAGAATATACATCCATATCAATGGAAGACGCAAAGGAAATATTTGCGACGCCGGGCAATTACGTCATTCTGGACGTTCGAAGGGCAGATGAGTATACCGAAGGTCATATTCCCGGTGCTATAAATGTAGCAAATGAAGATATCGGAGCAGAGCAGCCTGCGGAACTTCCGGATCTTGACCGGGTAATCTTTGTATATTGCAGAAGCGGACGAAGAAGCAAGGAGGCATCGGCAAAACTTGCAGCACTTGGTTATACGAACATATTTGAGATCGGCGGAATCCTTGATTGGGATGGAGAGATAGAGAAGTGATGTTTTTGGGGAGAATTCAATACGACTTCTCGGACAGCAGATCATTGCGCAGTGGACGGAGACTGGAACTGTATATAGAAACCGGAAGGGAAACATATTTGTATGAAATGGCTCTTTTTTGATCTCGGGGCAACATTGGTTGATGAAAGTGATGTTTATAAAAGCCGATGTGAATATGCGATACGACAGCTAAACATAGATCCGGCAGTGTTTATGAACAAGGTTTACGCAGAAGCCGAGATAAGTCCGACCCCTATCAGAACGGCAGCAAAAGCTTACGGAGTGGTTTTGCCGGAATGGAACAACAGCCTCGAAAAACTGTATAAAGGAGCTTTTGATATAATCTCATATCTCTATGGTAAATACAAACTTGGAATCATTGCAAACCAAGCATTGGGAACACAGGAAAGAATTGATAATTGGGGTATAGGAAAGTTCTTTGATGTTGTAATGGCTTCGGCAGAAGCAGGGTGCGCAAAGCCTGATCCGAAGATTTTTTCCATGGCACTTGCCAAGGCCGGATGTGATCCCGCAGATGCCATTATGATCGGAGATCGGCTGGATAATGATATTATCCCGGCAAAAAAACTGGGAATGAAAACTGTATGGGTGCGTCAGGGCTATGCCATTTATCAGAAAATAGATGACGAGAGTAAAAGACCGGATTTTATTGTTGACAGCATAGATGAGTTAAGGGAACTTGAGGAGAAATTCTTTGTAAATAATTGAATTAGGTGGGAAAGCAAATGAAAAGAAGAATAGAAAAAGAAGCAATGATTTCAGCCATTAATTCAAAATTTGAGGAATTAAAAACAGCTCTCGAAGGAGACGATCTTAAGATGATCCGGGAGTTGGCCCTGGATCTGCATGCAATGGTACATCCGGCGGAAATATCCGGAAGAGAAGAAAAGACTGTAGCGGATCTTGTTTTGGATTATATGATGATGGGTAACCAAAATGAATTTGTTCAAAGGGAAACCTGGGACACGGACTTGAAATATGCCGGTTCAAAAACAGTTCCGATATGCTGGCAGTTTTGGCATACATACAGAATAGAAGATCTGGTCAGCAATATACTTATGGATAACGGTAAACAGATATTCAATGATGACTGGCAGAGAAGAATCGGCTCTTCCATAACCGATACGGGAAATGCTTTGGAACCTGACGAGTTGGCTTCATGGGCAAAAGCGATCAATGTTGAAGAACTGCGAAATTATATGATCGAAGTTGGAAAGAATACTCGACGCATTTTATCATCATTGACTTTGGAACAGATTAAATCCATGGTTCCAGAAGAATGGGTAATGAGAATTCTGGAAGAAGGTGGTGTTACAACCGATTTCCGTTCTGTATGGCTTTTGGTTTTCTGGGGAAGATTAACGATCGGCGGCATGATCCTGACCCCGATGACATCTCACCATATGATGCATCTTCCGACGGTTGTGGATAGGATCATTAAAAAAGAAAGATGAAATTCCGATTTTTATGATCGGACCGGGAGTAAAATGAAAAAGAAAATATTAAGGATAAATCAGATGGAAGCAATTCTTGATACAGCTTTGCAGAAGATGGATGACCTTGAGCAGAGGATTGCGGATTATAAGGAATATCAGGCAAAGATTCGGGAACTGGAAGCTTATTATACAAGCCGGCAGTGGAAGGATGATTTTGCTATGGATGAAGAAGGTAAGTTCCCTGAAGATCTGAAGAGGGGTGTGCTTTCAGAGGACGGCATATACAATATGCTTGAAAGAAACAGGGAGATACTGAAGAAGCTGGACGGATTTGACAGTTGACCGGATGGCATCGATCATTGCGCGTCATCCTTTGATGAGCTTTTCGAAGTACTGTAGAAGTGGGCGGAAGGTTCCGTGTGGAGATAAAAAATGAGAAAAAGATTGATCATGCTCCGGGGAAACTCCGGGAGCGGAAAGACAACGGTAGCAAAGGGACTGCAGGAGCTTTTCGGACGTGGTACTATGGTCATTTCACAGGATATGATCAGAAGAGAAGTGCTTAAAGTAAGGGACGGAACAGATCCGCCGGCACTGCCTCTTATAAAGCAGATGCTTGAGTACGGAAGCGAAAACTGCGAAGTGGTCATATTGGAAGGGATATTTGTTGCGGATTGGTACCGGGAACTGTTTGAAAGGGCAATCGAATTGTATGGCTCTGACATATATGCGTACTATTTTGACATTCCTTTTGAAGAAACCGTTAAGCGGCATCAGACGAGATCCAAAGTAGCTGAGTTCGGCGCGGATGAGATGCGCGAGTGGTGGAAAGAAAAGGATTATTTGGACCTGATAAAAGAAACCGCCATCACTGAAGAAAAGAATAAGGATGAGATCATAAACGAGATCTATTTAAGAGTCTGCGACAGGACGGAGGAGTCATGATCAAAGGGATTCATCACGTTTCCATGAAATGCAATACTGAAGAGGAAATCAATAAAGTAAAAGAATTTTACATTTCTGTATTGGGCATGAAGATCGTTCGTGAATGGGCGGACGGATTTATGATCGATACCGGTAACGGATATATTGAGATATTCACTAATGCTGACGGAGAGCATCGTTTAGGCTCGATCCGCCATTTTGCACTGTTGACCGATGATGTGGATTCAATAGCTGAAAAGGTGAAAGACGCCGGATACGAATTGTTTGTAGAACCTATTGATAAGGTGATAAAGTCTTCTCCGGAATATCCTATAAGAATGGCATTTTGCTTTGGACCTTTGGGGGAACAGATAGAGTTTTTCTGTGAGAGGCAGAGAGATTGCAGCGATATCGTTTAGAAAGTGAGGAAACATCGTAAATAATATGGGAAGAGAATTGTTTATAAGGGATGCCGATCCGGAAGATGCCAAAAAACTGTTGGAGATTTATTCATATTATGTTCTGAATACCGCTGTTTCTTTTGAATATGAAGCTCCGACGGTTGCAGAATTTGAAAACAGGATCAAAACAACAAAAGAAAAATATCCGTATGTGGTGTGCTTGCTAAATGACAGGATCGTCGGTTATGCGTATGCGGGAGCATATAGTTCGAGAGAAGCTTATAACTGGACAGCAACAACATCGATCTATGTAGATAAGGATTATCGCAGACAGGGTATCGGATCACTTTTGTACAAGGAATTGGAAAAAAGGCTTAGAGAACAGGGCATAGTCAATCTGCTTGCAGGAGCCGCCTATATTGAAGAAGAGGATGAATATCTCACACATGACAGTTATAAGTTTCATATAAGATCGGGATATACAAAAGTGGCTCACATGAAGACTATAGGTAAGAAATTTGACAGATGGTACGATCTGTTATGGATGCAGAAAAAACTGCAGTAAGCATAGAGAAAATCTGTGTCCCACAAAGAAAAAGCAATGAAAGGGAGAAGGAATATATGACAGGATATATGGCAGAACTGCGAAAAATTGTCGGGCATAGAACGATCATTCAATGCGCAGCAAGCATAATTTGTATCGATGAACACGGACGTATTCTTTTGGGAAAGCGTAAAGACAATCACAAATGGGGCTATTCCGGCGGTTCTGTTGAGATTGATGAATATGTTGAGGATTGTGCAAAGAGAGAATTGTATGAAGAGATGGGGTTAACAGCGGATAAGATCGAGTTCTTTTTTGTCAATTCCGGACCCGAAGCTCATTATATTTACCCCAACGGAGATGAAGTCTCAAATTTTGAAATTGTATATATCTGTAAAAAATGGCATGGTGAACCGAAAGCAGTTGACGGTGAAATGGAAGAATTGAAATTCTTTTCTCCGGATGAAATTGACATCTTTGAGATATCTCCTCCTACACGTCGTGTGATGGCTGAGTTACTCGAAAGAATGAAAAAGAAGTTTTGAAATGAAGCGGGATTTGTGGAGGAAATATGAAAAAGTGGTATGACGAAGAATATGAATTTACGGTAGAAGTAACAGGCTTTTTGCATGGAGATCATACAGAAAGGTATTGCCGTAACGGTGAAGAGATCGGTGATGTTTATAAGTGCACCTATGGATGTCCGGTTAATGAGGACGGTTACGGGATCTGTTCAAAGACAATGATGATGTTGTATCCGTTGATGGAAGCTGTAAGAAGCGGTGGTGATCTTTGCAAAGTGGGCGGCGATGGGGAATACTCCAAAACGGTAGTGTGCCCGGATGGATGCGTGATCTTTAAACTGACTGCAAAACCTTTGGGAAATGAAAATTTCCATACAGGCGGTTTCTGGGAATATCCGGACGAAACACAGAAATAGCGATAAAACAAACCGGGCAGTATGTGGAGGAAAGCAAAATATGCAGTATGAGATAGTCGCATTACCAAAAGAACAGTGGAAAGGTACTGTTATCCCCATGACCACCAGGAGTGACAGTTATTATGATTTTGAAATAAAGCCATTGAACAGCGAAGGCTGCACAGTCTCCATTGTCAGAAAACCGGCAGAAAATGAGATCGTTCATACGCCGGAGGAATATGATTTTCCCGATTCACTGTATCAGGATCGCTGGGAAGGTGCAGAAGCATACGGTGTTGTGAGTGAGGCCGGTGAAATGATGGCTTGCATTGAAGTATGTCCCGAGGAATGGTCAAACAGGCTCATGGTCACGGAATTGTGGGTGAGTGATGAACTTCGAGGGAAAGGCATCGGAAAGATGTTGATGGATAAAGCGAAGGAAGTTGCCCGCTGCCAGAAAAGGCGTGTCATTACTTTGGAGACACAATCCTGCAATACAAATGCAATTGGATTCTATCTTCATCAAGGATTTGAACTGATCGGTTTTGATACTTGCTGCTATACAAACAATGATATCGGACGCAGAGAGGTCAGGATCAACCTTGGGTTCTTTTTTCACAGAGATGGGCGCAGAAGATAAAGGAGGTTATGATGGCGGAAACAATAAGGATAAACGAAGATACCTGGAGATTTGAAGATAACGGAGTGAGGTTTTTCCTGTTAACAGGGAAGGATAGAGCTGCACTCATTGATACCGGCATGAATGCTCCGGATGCGCGGAGGATGGCTGAAGAACTGACAGATCTTCCGATCATTCTGATCAATACGCATGCGGATCGCGATCATATCTCCGGAAACGGGGCTTTTGAAGAGTTATACATGAGTCCTAAAGAGGAGGATAATTACAGGAACAACGGAGGAAAGGGAACGATCATACCGGTAAAGGACGGAGACGTGATCGATCTCGGAGACAGACCGCTTCGGATCATAGATAACCCGGGACACACGCCGGGAAGTATAGCTGTTCTGGATGAGAGATACGGAGTGTTGATCGCCGGAGATTCCGTGCAGGACGGTAATATTTTCATGTTCGGTAAATACAGGAATCTGGATACATATATCGACAGCCTTAAGCGCCTTTCCGGATATGACGGACAGTACGATGAGATTTATGCGATGCACGGCACTGTTCCGGTAAAGCCGGAACTTATCCCGAAACTTATCGAGGGGGCAGAGCAGATACGAAGAGGATCGGCAGAGGGAAAGAAAGTCGATATGTTTGGGAATGATGTGATGCTTTATAAATTTCCGTACGCAGGATTTCTTTGCGAAGATTAAGGGGAGGAAACTGAAAATGAGAATAAGAAAATTTGCTGAATCGGATTATCAGGATTTATATGATACATTATCCGATCCCGAGGTGATGATATATATTGAACCGCCATACTCTGCAGAGCAGGTAAAGAAATTTCTTTTTGATTATGGAATATGTGATGATCCTTTTGTATATGCCGCAGAGAATGATGACGGAAAATATATCGGCTATGTCATTTATCATGATTATGACGATCAGAGCATGGAGATCGGATGGCTTTTAAAACGATCCGAATGGGGCAAAGGTTATGCAAAAGAACTGACTAGAATGATGATAGAGCGGGCAAAACGTGAAGGAAAGGCCGTGGTCATAGAGTGTGATCCCGAACAAAAGATAACTAAGCATATTGCAACGTCCTTTGGATTTGAATATCAAGGTGAAGAAGATGATTGCAGCGTCTATAGATTACAGCATATATGATGTAGTTACAGACAGGCCGGATATAACAGCGAGGACAAAACCGCGCTTATTCAGTGGAAGTAACAGATGAAAGGAAATTGAGATGGGAAACATTAAGATTGGGAGTTCTAATAATTCCGAAGAGGTAAAAGAACAATACCAAACATCAAAAGGTCTGGATACAAGGATATCTTTTCATGATAAATATTCAACCAACATGCAGGGGTATGGAAATTGGATAGTTTCAAATTATGAGATCGTTAAAGGAATGAAAGTACTGGAACTTGGATGCGGTACCGGAAGCATATGGATGGGACGCGATGATGTGCTGGATATGTTTGGCAAGCTGGTTCTGACAGATTTCTCTGAGGGCATGCTTAATACGGCCCATGAGAACATAGGTGATAAAGATAATACAGAGTATCGGGTGGCAGATATTCAGGATCTGCCGTTTGGGGACAATTCCTTTGATATGGTTATTGCCAATTCCATGCTCTATCATGTTCCGGATATCGAAAAAGGGATAAAAGAAGTCAGAAGAGTGCTAAGGGATGATGGAGTGTTCTATTGTGCAACACTCGGTGAGAATAACTTTGTAGAGCAGCTTGCGGAATGGTTCAGATTAAACGGCGAGAAATTCAATCCCAACCACAACTTTACAATGCAGAACGGAGAACAGATATTAAGAACTGCATTTTCGGATATAGAAGCAAGATTCTACAAGGACTCTCTGCATGTAACCGATATCGATGACCTTGTAGATTATTTAAGAAGTTTAGCATCATTAAAAGCATTAAATGATGTTCCTCTTGAAAGATTGAAAGAAATAATAGCGGAGCATTCGGTAAACGGTGTGGTAGATTTACCGAAGGAGTACGGAATGTTTATTGCGAAGGCTTAGAAACACGTGAAGACCTTCTATTGTCATGGCGGATATGATATTTCAGACAAAAATACATTGAACCCATCGTGGAATATGTCAGAAATTGGGATAAAAGATGAAAATAAGATCGGGGATTTTCTGAAACAGGGAGTATAAAACTATGGAAACGGTTGAAACAGAAAGACTGATAATGAGACGATTGATGCCGGAAGATTATCTTGCAATGGCAGCATGGGACATGGATGAGAGAGTATATGAGTATTTACTGGGTAATGCATGTAAGAGCCCCGAGGAACCTCTTGCATGGCTCCCGAAAAAGGATCCGAACTCAAAGACTAATATTTTAATGCTCGTAAAAGAAAAAGCGGATGATCATGCCGTGGGAATCTATGCGCTGAATCATGAAGTCGAAAGAGATGTTTGGACACTGTCATACGTGAACAGATACGACGATTGGGGCAAGGGATATACCGTAGAGGGTATGAAGGCACTGATGGATCATGCGGTCAAAGAATACGGAGCACATACTTTTGAGGCAGAGTGCGCAAAGGAAAATGCAGGCAGTGCGCGCGTTATGCAGAAGCTCGGTATGGTATATGATCACGATTCCTCATATTCCAAGAATGATGGCAGCAGAACTTTCGAATCTGTGGTCTATTTGCTTACCGTCGATAATTAAGAGGCGGGATCGGGGCAGACAGATGTCCCATATCCGGCCGGTTCCGATGCGGCAGATCAATATTCGCGTTTTTTTGACTTACGTAAAACTGCAAAATATATCAATGCGCCGATCGCAAATCCGGTGGTATTAAGGATGAAGTCATCTATATCCGAACAACGGTCGAAAAACGGCAGCTGCGATATTTCAATGAGTATTGGAAAAGCAGCTCCGGCAAGTAAGGTCTTTGGGAAATTATTTAATTTTTTAAAGCAGACGGGCCAAATAATCCCTACCGGGATGAACATGGCAATGTTCCCGAAAATGTTTACTTGCCATCCGTCGTATCTTTCCCAAACAAATGTAAAAGGTCTTATATTCGTCCATAAAGGAAAAATCCTGTTTTTGTCAAAAGGAAGAGTTCCTATGTGGCCGTCCACATGATGAAGCGGAAAATAAACCATTCTGCTTATAACAACAATGCATACATAAACCATGAGAAGTTTAAGTTCATGCTTTATGGTGCATTTTTTATTAACGATACAGGCAATGATCCTGGATATTATCCAGGCTATGGTTATAAAGCAGATCATGTGCCAATATTTTATCGTGATCATTTCTGTTTCCCTCCTAAATTCTAAGATGTTACATATGTAATCCCACATAGCCGCATTTTTCTATCATAGTCTGACCCTCATCGGAAAGAAGCCAGTCCACAAGTTTTATCACATTTTCGTTTGAATTGTCTTTTCTGTATACCACATAGAAGTTTGCGGAAATCGGATATGAGCCGTTTTTGATGTTATCGGCATCGGGATAGATACCGTTTACACAAAGCATCTTTACATCGCTGTTGGCTACCATGCCGGAAAGATAGTACCTGAAAGAATAGCCGATGGAGGCGCCGAATAGGGATGAAGGCTCTCTTTTTTCGATCATGTTTCCTTCCATGAATTTCTCCATCATGGTTTGGCTTCCGGAACCTTTTATCCTAAGGAGAGGATTTATCGTACGATTTATCCCCCCGACTTCGTTCCAGTTTTTGATCTCACCCCTGTAGATTCCTTTTATCTCATCGATCGAGAGGTCATCTACAGGGTTTTTTGCATTCACAAAAAACACAAATGCTTCCATGCCTACAGGCACGATATTAAGTTCCACGCCTTTTTCGGCTGCGGACTCAAGCTGTTCTTTGGACGGATATGCCGTAAAGAAAAGGTCCACACTGCCGTCCACCGTTGCATCAAAGCCTCTTATGGTATTCTGATATTGCATCACGCTGTCTTTGGCGAAATTCTCTCCGTACAGGTTGTCATCGGAAAAAGCCCCGCCTTCGTAAGTCACGCATCCGTTTGGATAGATGTTGTCGATGACCGAGGCATAAACGGGAACCAGGGCGGCAGCTCCGTCCAGTACGGGAAGATCGTCTGTTTCGGAGAAGTGAAGGGAAGCCCCGGTTCTTGCAAGTTCTGATCCTTCCTCAAACGGCAGATACCTGCCTACATCAACCATCTTAAGCTGTGATGAAGTGCTGTAATTATTGCCGAGTTTTCTTGTGATATTAACATATAAAAAAGCATTAAAGGCCACAAAGATAAGAGCTGTGGCCAGAAGTATCAGTTTCTTTTTCATAGCCATAACTCCTTTGAAATATAGTATATGATCGATGAATTGGGGTACGCCAGAATGATATAGATCACATGGCATATTGAGAGGATCATGCCTGCGATAACGATCCCGAGCAATATCCTTAAAAATTTTCTGTCGCTCATGTTACATGCTTGCCATAAAAGCGTTGACTAAAAGTATAACTGCCAGTATAAGTAAGATTGTCAGACCCAAAACACCTGCACTGACGATAAACCATGTAGAATAAGCCGCTGATCTTTTCCTGCCGGCGATCTTGGCATCGTGCCCGTCTTTTATAAAGAAGATCAGTGATACAATGAAGTTGATAAGAATACATGCCAAAATAATACTAAATGCCATAAAACCCCATCCTCCTTTGATATATGCTTATCATTATAGCAGATTATGTTTGATAAATGGTATAAAGTGATATATTACAGGATATATCCGGTTGGACAAAACATACACGAATCATGGAAAGGAGATCTATGAAAATAACGGTTTTGATTGAAAATACTGTCTGTGATGAAAAGCTGATCGCAGAACATGGGTTGAGCCTTTATATAGAAACTTCCGACAAGACTGTCCTTTTTGATTCGGGGCAATCGGAACACTTTGCGGAGAATGCCCAAAAGCTGGGTGTTGATCTTAAAAAAGTTGATATAGCGGTCCTTTCTCATGGTCATTACGATCACAGCGGAGGCTTTTTAAGATTTCTTGAGATAAATGATAAAGCCCGGATCTACATGAACGAGAACGTATTCGGCAATCATTTGAACAGGACCGGTAAATACATCGGAGTGGATCAAAAACTTCAAAAAAGCGACAGGATAATACTTACAAACGATGAATATCATATAGACGATTCACTGACACTTTATACCTTAAATGACATGACGCCAAAGTATCCCGTCGACAGTGCCGGTCTTTCTGTCGATATCGGCGGAAAGATATCTGCGGATACATTTAAGCATGAACATTATCTTCTGATCGAAGATGAAGGAAAAAAAGTGCTGATAAGCGGATGCTCGCATAAGGGGATATTAAATATCGAAAACCGATTTGAACCCGATTACCTGATCGGAGGTTTTCATTTCATGGATGTAAGCATGGATGCAAAAGGGCAGGAAAGATTAAAAGAAGCGGCAAACGAACTTCTTTCCTATCGCACAGTGTATTACACAGGGCACTGTACCGGAGCGGAACAGTTTGAATATATGAAGAAGATCATGGGGGAGAGGCTTGAACGCATTTACACCGGCCGGACGATCAGTATCTAGGGGCAGAAATATATGAAACGGTTTTGCCGTATGGGCGGCAGAGAAAAGAAGCGGTCTTGAACAAATCGGGATTAAGGTGCAAAATAAAAAAGTAAAAACGGAATTTGAAAGGAATTATTGACGTGAAAATAATTATCGTAAAAAGCATGGCACTTATACTTGCACTGTCGATGACGTTCGTATTTGCGGGATGCGGAAACAGTTTAAGCTCTGCAGTGGACACTATAGATAAAACTTCGATAAGTGCACCGGAAAAAACCGAAGCAAGCGTAAGCGTATCCGAAGAAACAAAGCCGGATGATACTTCGGCCGATACAAAGGCAGACGAGCCGGAAATCGATTACAATGAGATATACGCTCCGGTCCTTTCCCAGATTACCGAACAGATAATAAAAGGACTGGATGAAAGCGGTATAGGCGAATATATTCCAAGCTTCGTTGTTGAAAGGATCATGTATGAAGATGCCTATACACTGCTTACGGGGATAGGCTATCTGATCGAGGACATAAGCGGTGACGGTGTCCCGGAACTTATCGTCGGGGCCATGCCTTCAGATGAAGAAATTTACGGCGTCTATACTGTCGAGGACGGACAGATAAGCCTGATCATAGACAGCTTTACCAGAAGCACCAACAGATATATGGGTGACGGATGTTTCTGTTACCTCGGCTCGGGAGGAGCATCCAGAACAGCCATCGGTAAGGCACGTTTAAGCCAGGACGGTACTAAGGTGGAGTGGGATGATTTTTACTTTACCGAAGAAGATAAAGATGATTATACGATAATATATTTCTATCACAATACGGAAGGCTCCTGGGAACCTGATGAATCCGAATTGACGGATATGACTTATGATGACTTTTCAAAGATCTCCGATGAATATGAAGGTGCATGTGTTCAGCTTCCTTTAGAGCCTCTTTCGACTCTTACTACGATCGGCCGGATTGCGATGGAGGGCGGTCTTGGCGATCGTGGCCCCATCATAGCACTTAATGACGGAGAGATGGACGGCACATGGACGGATCCCGCGCTCGGAGGCACCATAAAGCTTTACGAATACAGAGGTGAATTTGAATATACATCAAGCTTCGGTGTCACATCCGAAGGGGAGATCGTATATAACGGTAATCCGGATGCGCCCGAATATACATTAAGAAAGGATGACGGCACCGATCTCGCCGATATCTTTTTCTGCAAAACCACAAACGGTTTCACCTGCCTTGTGGCTACATTTTACGAAAACGGACAGGACATTGAATTATTGTTGTTAAAAGAATGGTGATCAACTAACGGAAGGGGTATGGGGACTGTATGATCAGTAAAATACGTAACAGCATATTGCTTAAACTGGTTTTTATAGTCCTCCTTATCCTTTTTGTGCTCTCGGGCACTCTTTATACTTCTTATCTGTACGTCAGGCAGACTACGGTCAATTATGCCAACGGCCTGGCGGAAAGCCTTTTAAGACAGTCGGATAACGCCATAAGTCTTTATGAGGAAAACTTAAGATATACCGCAGAATCTTTGTATCGATTCCTTGTTATGGACGATCTCGGTTCCGATCAAAAAGATGTTCATGATGCAAGGATATCTTCCTACTATTCCCAGATCGCTTTTAAAAACAGAGAGATCGTGTCGGCTCTTCTCTATGATAAAGACATGAATACAATAGTTTCTTTGGGAAAGACCGTGGATATTCCAAAGAAACAGGCATATCTTCGAACGGGAGAGGATCTTAATGCCGATCGCTATTTTTCGGACAGCGAAGATTTTTATTATGCGTTCTTTTACCCGATCTACGACGGTACCGGCGAAAGTTCAAAACAGCTTGGGATGTGTGTGTTCGTGCTGGAACCGTGGAGGATTGACGGCACTCTTAAAAATATTTTGAACAAAAACGTAGTCGCCATGCAGTTGAGCGACTCCAACAAACTCGACCTTTCTTTCAGCACTTTCGGCAATATCCCGCGCGATGTTACGATGGCGGACCTTAAAGACAATAAGGACTATGTGTATCGTGAAGGCAACTGGCAGAACGGTATAAGGATCGCACTTGCGGTCTCGATCTCGGGTAATACTTCGGGAAGCGGCGCCATAAGGAAACTTATATTATTTGCCGCCGTTCTTATAATACTTTTGCTGGCTATCATCATTTTGTTTTCCTATTACCAGATGGCAAGGCCTATCCGTGCGATAGACAGATTTATAGGTAATTCCATCAAACATCCCGAAAGGCGTCTTAACTTAAACAGGACCGATGAGATCGGTACGGTTGCCGCGAGTCTGGACCGGATGCTTGATGAAAATCAGCGGATGATCAAAGAGATCAAAGACGGAAAGATACGTCTCTACGAGACGGAGCTTGCCCAGCAGAAAATGGAGATAATGGCTTATCGTAATCAGATAAACCCGCATTTTCTGTACAATACCCTTTCCTGTATGCGTGATATGGCGCTTATCAACGACGAAAACGACATTGCGGAGATGGCGATGGCGCTTTCCGACATCTTCAGATATGCCGTAAAGGGCAGCAATATAGTAACGGTGCGGGATGAAGTTTCATATATCGAGAAGTTTGCAAGGATCATAGAATACAGATTCATGGGCAAGATCTTAATAAAGACAAAAGTGTCCGAAGAAGTACTCGATAAGCCGATGATAAGGTTCTTCTTACAGCCGCTTGTCGAAAATTCCGTATTTCACGGGCTTGAGAGTAAAATGGATTCGGGCTTTGTGAATGTTTCCATCGAAGGAGTCGGCGACCGACTTGAAATGATGGTCGAGGACAACGGACTCGGTATGGACGAAGAAACTTTGGAAAAGTTAAGGGGAGATATCAAAAATCCGCACGAGAGCAGCGGAATAGGTCTTGCCAACATAGTGCAAAGGCTTAAACTGTTCTACGGAGACGATTATACGATAAGCGCTGACAGTCATGTCGATAAAGGTACGATCATCAAAATATCGGTGCCGGATCATATGAGAGAGCCGGAATGATCATCCGATTCATGGGGGTGTTAGGATGTTGAATGTTTATATTGCCGACGATGAAGTCTGGATCACACTTGGGTTAAAGAAACTTCTTGAAAAACTTGATATGGATGTTTATGTGGTGGGAACGGCAAACAACGGACTTACGGCAAAGGAAGAGATAGCGATTTTTAAGCCGGATGTTGTTTTTACCGATATAAGGATGCCCGGTCTTTCGGGACTTGAACTTTTAAAGGCCATTCCGGAAGTGTCTCCCGATACGATCGTCGTAATGATCTCGGGCTTTGCAGAGTTTTCATACGCAAAAGAAGCCGTACAGCTCCATGCATACGATTATCTTTTAAAGCCCATCAAAGAAGAAGACTTAAAAAGGGTAATGCTTTCCATTCTTTCGGATCGCGGAGAAGAAACAGGTGAAAAAAGCGAAGCTCCTTCTTTTGACAGAGTTATAGACAACGTTATCTCCGAGATACGTGAGCACTATATGGAAGATATTTCGCTTACTTCGCTTGCTGCCAAATACAATATAAGCATGGGACGCTTAAGCGAGATGATAAAAGAATCTTTAAAGGTCAATTTTTCGGATTACATTGCATCTTTAAGGATCCAGCGTGCCAAGGAACTTCTTCGCGATGAGAGTCTTTCCATACAGGAGATAGCCGAAATAGTGGGTTACAACGACTATTTCTATTTCACAAAGGTATTCAAAAAGGTTGAGGGGATATCCCCGAGTAAGTATCGTAAGTCGATATAAGACATTAAAAGACCGTTTTTCATTTGTATTGGTGAAAAGGCGGCCTTTTTTGTATTTATTTAAGCTTATTTTGGTAAAATTTACACAGAGTAATCGATTTCGTAACACAAAAAAAGAAAATTTTACCAATTCACCGAAAATTTTCCATGTTTCTTTGGCAATAATGTCTATAAGATGATGTCATTGAGAGATCTCGCAAAAGAAACTATAGGGTGAATTGTTTTTTAATCAGGAGGTTATGGTTTTTATGAAAAAGAAACTCATTAGTCTATTGTTATGTATGCTGATGGTTCTTACAACTATAGCAGGTTGCGGAACCGGAACGGCAAGCACCGGAAGCAACGGCGGCGGTACAGCAGCAAATACCAACACAAATACCAATACAAATACCGAAACTGCAACACCGGCAAAGTCCGATGATACGATAAAGATCGGTGTTTCTATCTGGAGTTCTACCGATGTACTCGGTTCTCAGTGTAAGCTCATTCTCGACAAGGCAGCAGAAGCTCTTGGAGTTCAGATCCAGTATGTTGATCAGGGTCACGTTTCCGAAAAGGTTACTGCATCTGTTGAGCAGCTTTGCGCAGCAGGATGCGACGGTATCATCATCTGTAACTCTTCGGATACCGAAATGGCTTCGGCTATAAAGACATGTAACGACAACGGTGTATATCTTGCACAGTTCTTCCGTATCATCAATTCCGAGACAAGCGCAGATATCTATGAAGCAGCTGTTAAGTCCGAATACTATGTGGGCGCTGTTCATGAAAACGAGCCCGAAAACGGTGAAAAACTTGTTCAGATCCTTCTTGACAGAGGTGACAGAAATATCGGTCTTATCGGTTGGGAACAGGGTGACGCAACATGGCTTGGAAGATGGGAAGGTTATAAAGCAGGCGTTGAAAAGTGGAACAGCGCACATCCCGACGATCAGGCAGTTCTTTCTGAGCCTCAGTATGCAGGAACATCTTCCGAAGGCGGTTCAAAGGCAGCAGAAGCTCTTATGAGCGCAAATCCCGATCTTGATGCCATCATCCCCGCAGGCGGCGGCGGAGATCCTCTTCAGGGTGCTATCGCAGCTGTTGAGCGTGCAGGCAAGACCCAGGATATCGACATTGTATCCACAGACTTCCTTCCCGACCTTGGCGAAAGAATAGCCAACGGTTCAATGGCAGGAGAATCCGGCGGACACTACTGCGATCCTCTGTTTGCATTCATGGCAGTTTATAACGCAGTTAAGGGTAATTACAAAGATTTCGGCGGCAAGTTCGAAGATATCAAGTTCCCTTACCTTTATGTAGCATCTCCCGAAGACTACTCAGCATATGAAACATACTTTGTAGATCAGCTTCCTTATACGACCGAAGAACTCGTTGAGATGTCAAAGCTTGATATGGAAGGCTTAAAGGCTAAGGCAGCAGCACTTTCGATCGAAGACGCCAAGGCAAGATCCGGTAAATAACTTAAAACAGATTCAAAGTCAATAGTGATTTTGAGACTTGTGGCCGGTATCGCACGGCGGTACCGGCCTTATTGTATCCGGAGGTGAAATGTTATGAAAGCATCAAAAGAAACAGGAGGCAGAAAACTGTCGGCCCGCACAAAAGGCTACCTGTTGCTTTTACTTATGGTTGTTGTATCCTGGGGAATATTTAAGATCATTACCCCGGATAATTTCGGTTCGCCAAAGAACATGCTCAGCTATTTTGAAGCATCGCTGCTTGCGGCCGTGGGCGCTGTGGGATTCTATTTCGTAATGGTCATGGGAATGTTTGACTTTTCGATAGGCGCCAATATTATGTTGTCGGCAATTGTGGGATGCGTATTTGCCAACCGTTTCGGGTTGGGATACGTAGGCCTTATAGTGGGTTCTATCCTTACGGGAGCACTGGTTGGATTATTAAACGGATCTTTTTATGTGAAATTAAGGATCCCGTCGATGATAGTTACGACGGGTCTTGCACTTATATATGAATCGGTTGCCAATTATATAGCGGGCGGTGTGGAACAGACGCTTCCGTCCGATTTAAGAGCATTCGGGCAGATGCCCGGTAACCTGATCCTTGCGGTCATCGCATTTTTGATCGCTTTTCTTTTACTTAACTTTACAAAGATAGGAACTTATACCTATGCCATCGGCAGTAACGAATTTGTGGCAAAGAATATGGGTATTAAAGTCAACGCATACAAGATACTTGCTTTTGTCATAAGCGGAGCATTTTTGGGTGTTATGGCGGTTCTCACCATAAGTTACGGCTCTTCCATGGTCGCTGTTACCGGGATGGCTTCCATGAGCCGTAACTTCGTGCCCACCATGGGTTGTTTCTTTGGCCTTGCTTTTAAAAAGTACGGTATGCCCATTCCTGCGATCATCATAGGCGAGTTTGTGATCAATATCATATTCTTCGGTTTTATCGCCCTCGGAGCGCCAACGGCCATCCAGGACGTTATTACGGGATTTGCCCTTCTTATCATTGTTATGCTTACCACAAAAGTCGCCAAGGGCGAGATTGTGAAATAGGAGGGATTTATATGAGTGAGATCAGACTTGAAGTTAAAGATATAAGCAAACATTTCGGTATCACAAAAGCCCTTGTGGATGTATCTTTCAATATCTTAAAGGGAGAGATCCATGCGCTTATCGGAGAAAACGGTTCGGGAAAATCAACCCTTACAAATTCTCTTGCGGGTATATACCAAAAGGACAGCGGGACGTTTATTTTAGACGGCAAAGAAGTAAATCCTCAGAATCAGGTGGACGCCAATAACGAAGGGATATCGATAATCGTTCAGGAACTCGGTACGCTTGACGGACTTACGGTTGCAGAGAATATATTTTTGGGTCATGAAGACGCATTTGTAAAGTTTGGGATAAAGAACACAAATGCCATGAACAGAAAAGCGACGGAGCTTTTAAAGCAGTACGGATTTGAACGTATCAAAGCTGCCGACATGATAGAGAATTACAATTTCGAAGACAGAAAGCTTGTGGAGATAGTCAAGGCTACGTATTTTAAGCCGAAGATATTGGTTATCGATGAGACCACGACCGCACTTTCGGGTGAAGGCCGTGAAGAACTTTACAAGCAGATGAAGCGTATTAAGGAAGAAGGAAATACGGTCATCTTTATTTCCCATGATCTTCCCGAAGTCCTGCGCATGTCGGATTCGATCACGGTTTTAAGGGACGGTATATATATCGATACGGTAAAAAGCAGTGAGATCGATGAAGACGGCTTAAAGAAGCTTATGGTGGGACGTGAAGTGTCCGGTAAGTACTACCGTGCCGATTACGATGAAGAAGTATCCGATGAAGTCGTTATGAAGGTAGAAAATGTTTCCGTTCCGGGAATCATTTCCGATATAAGTTTTGAACTTCACAAAGGAGAGATACTGGGATTCGGCGGATTATCGGAATCGGGTATGCATGAAGTGGGTAAGGCCTGCTTCGGTGCTTCTTTTGACAGAGAAGGATCTGTCACGTTTTCCGACGGCACAAAGATCAACGATATTCCGACGGCGATCGCGCACAGTATCGCTTATACTTCGAAGGACAGGGATAACGAGTCTTTAGTCATGAACCAGAGCATAAGAGACAATATCTGCCTGCCTTCCCTTAACGAACTTTCCAATAAGCTTCGTTTGCTCAACGATAAAAAACTCAAGAACTTTGCGGATAAATTTGCAAAGACCATGTCCACCAAGATGCAGAGTGTCGACCAGTTCGTGTCGAATCTTTCGGGCGGCAACAAGCAAAAGGTGGTCCTGGCGCGCTGGATCGGTAAGGATTCGGATATTCTGGTGCTTGACAGTCCCACACGAGGAATAGACGTTAAGGTTAAGCAGGATATTTATCAGCTCATGGACAATATGCGCAAAGAAGGCAAGTCCATCATTATGATCTCCGAGGAACTTATGGAACTTATCGGAATGTGTGATCGTATCATAATCTTAAAGGACGGACGCATCAACGGTGAGCTTAAGCGTGACAGGAATATGGATGAGAACGTGCTCATCGCTAAAATGGTATAAGGAGGTGCGATCATGGTAAGTCAGGCTACGGTTAAAGCTGAAAAATACAATGGGCTAAAGAAACAGGATACGATCAACATGATCCGATCTGCCCTTCCCATTATCGGACTTGTGGCGGTATTTATAATCTTCAACATATTGACAAAAGGTAACATGTGGACCAGCAGAAAACTCATATTAAACCAGGTCTATGTGGTACTTATCTCAACGGTCGGTGTGTTTTTTATAATGACAATGGGCGGACTTGATTTTTCGCAAGGATCTATCCTGGGTATTGCATCAATAGTGGTATGCAAACTTTCGGGGGTAAACATGTTTCTTGCGGTTGTCGGAGGAGTTCTGGCCGGTGCCGCAATAGGAGCATTTAACGGCTTCTTCTATGTAAACAGAAAAATAAAATCATTTATAGTAACAATATGTACCATGTTTCTTTTCAGAGGATTCATAAAGTACATGGCATCAAACTCACCGGTGGCAGCCAGCATGAAGGTGTACGATTACGATACGACCCCGGTCAAGCTTGGTATCACGGTTGCGGTGATCGGCATAAGTTTTGTGGTATTTCGCTTTACAAAATTCGGTATCAATCTAAAAGCGATAGGTGCCGGTGAAAAAGCCACAAAATTTGCAGGGGTCAAGACAGATAAGGTCAAGTTTCTTATATATGTGCTTGCGGGAGCGATAACAGGTCTTGCGGCATTTGTAAATATAGTAAAGAACGGTTCCGCAACAGCAAATGCGGGAAATCAGCTGGAGACACAGATACTTATAGCATTGGTGCTCGGCGGCATGCCTATATCGGGCGGTGCCAAGGTAAGATTTGAAAACATAATCGTAGGTTCGCTTTTATACATAGTATTAAACAACGGACTTATCATGATGGGTCTTACCACTCAAGCCATGCAGCTTATCCAGGGTATAATATTCCTGATATTTGTGGCTGTCTTTGCCGACAGAGAGAGCCTTTCCGTTATTAAGTAAAGGGTATGGGGTAACATGAAAAAGGGCGTATCGTAAGCGATGCGCTTTTTTTCGTGTATGTCTTAGCAGGTAAAGAAAAGATCGATTATTAAAAAAACAGTATATTTTAAGACCGTATGGTGTTAGAATGTTATGAGTTTGCCGGACGGACGATAATTTTGTAAAACGGATCCTTCGGGATTAAAAAGGTATATATGATCAGGTATTTAAAACGCAAAGAAGTATATGAAAATCAAACTGCCGGTGCGATCGTATTTCACATGTTCATGGCAGCAGTCAGTCTGTTTTTTAACGGGTTTGGAGTCTATCTGACCATTCATGCCGATATCGGTGCGGGACCGTGGGATGTTCTGAATCTCGGACTTTCAAGATCGCTCGGGATCCTGTACGGAACAGCATCCATTGCGGTATCGCTTACGATCCTCGGGATCGATATTGTTTTAAAAGAACCCATAGGGATCGCAATGTTCATAGATGCGATAGTGGTAGGTAAATCCGTCGATTTCTTTGATTCGATCGATATCATTCCCACATGTCATTCTTATGTAACGTCGATCATCATGATGCTTATAGGCCTTACCATAATGGGTTATACGCAGTACACATATATGGTCGCATCTTTGGGATGCGGACCGAGGGATACGTTGCTTGTGGGGTTGGCAAAGCATATAAAAAAGATCCCTATCGGAGTGATCAGTATTATACTTTTAAGTCTTGCTACATTAATCGGTTGGATCCTGGGCGGTCCTGTCGGTATCGGGACCATTATCTGTGCTTTTGCAACGGGCCCGATAATGCAGTTTGCTTTTCATACCGTTCATTTCGATGCCGCAACGGTCAAACATCAGTCGATCTTTAAGTCATTGAGGGTTTTTGCATCAAGACCCGCTGCGTGATGCATATTCTGTTATTCGAAAATACGACACACAATGCGAAGATTTGACGCAAATTTATCTTGTATCAAGATCCGTCGGATCTTATTCTTTAACCATAAGGATCTGTTGAGAAGGAGACTGTTATGGCAAAAGAACACTTTGAAGCGACGTTTGGATCACTCTGCAACTATAAGTGTCCCGATTGGTTTCGGGATGTCAAATTCGGTATCTGGAGTCATTGGGGACCCCAGTCCGTTCCGATGTTCGGTGACTGGTATGCAAGAAACATGTATATCCAGGGAACTCCTCAGTACAATTATCATTTAAGACATTACGGGCATCCGTCAAAGTTCGGATATAAAGACTTATGTGCTCTCTGGAAGGCAGAGAAGTTCGATCCGGATGCGCTTATGGAGAAATATTATAAAGCAGGCGCAAGATATTTTGTGTCACAGGCGTCACATCATGATAATTTCTTTAACTATGACTCGAAAGTAAACCGTTTCAACTCGGTAAATGTCGGTCCGGGCAAGGATATATGCATGATGTGGAAAAGGGCCGCACAGAAATACAACATGCCTTTCGGCATAAGCGAGCATCTCGGTGCTTCCTATTCATGGTGGAGAGTCAATAAAGGTTTTGACGAATACGGTCCTTATGCCGGCGTTAAGTATGACGGGGCAGATAAAAATCTTGAATTTTACCATGACAATGATTATACGGACCGCGACAAGATAATTGAATGGCCGCTCGACAGATGGCTTACCGACAATAAGAAATTTAGGGATTACTGGTTAAAAGCGGTTACGGAGATGATCGATGTCTTAAAACCGGATCTTCTCTATTCCGACAGTGCGCTTCCTTTCTATGAAAGAAAGATCGCAGAGGGCAAAGAGGATTACGATTACGGACTTAAGATCGTATCGCATCTTTACAATACTTCGATAGAAGAACACGGCTTCAACAATGCGGTCTATACCCAGAAGGATGATGATCCGAAGATATACACCGTGGGTATACTTGATTACGAAAGAAGCCAGATGAATGAGATAGGTGAGTATCCATGGCAGACGGATACCTGTATCGGCGGGTGGTTCTATGATTCAAGGCAGACGTATTTAAAGCCGGGTCATATTATTGAAATGCTTACGGATATAATTTCAAAAAACGGCACAATGCTTCTTAATATCCTTCAAAGACCCGACGGTACTATCGATGAAGAAGCGGATTGGCTATTATCCGAGCTTGCAAAATGGTTTTCGATAAACGGTGAAGCCGTATACGGTTCAAGACCTTACACTCACTATTGCGAAGGAACTTCAAACGGAAAGATCGAAGCATTCAAGGAAGACCGTATTGACTGGAATGAAGGCGATTTCAGATTCGTTGTAAACAAAAACGATCTTTATGCTTTTGTAATGTGCCCGCGTCCCGGAAAGAGCGCAGTCATAAGGACTGTAGAAGATGCGGATAAGATAAAGCGCATTACACTGTTAGGTCACGGAGAAGTTGAATATAACGTCTTTAACGGTGTTATTAACGTTAAAATGCCCGAAAAACTTCCGACGGAATATGTGAATACATTAAAGTTGGAATATTGACGGTACTAATATGTTTATGCGGAACGGTAATTCTTTTTACAGATCAGAAAGCATTTAAGATCTTTGTTGGCCTTTACGGCTTTTACAAGCGTAAGATAAAAATGCTCTTCGGAGAGACATACAAGAATCCATTAGGCAGAGTTCACAGAAGTTTAAATTTTTTGTTAACAAAATTCAAAACTATGTTAAACAACGCGTTTTTATAAGGTTTATCGGTTTACAACCCCGTGGTTCTATGATATATTACGCTTCGAGTGTTGAGGCTCGGATTTAATAAAACGGTCATTGCGGAGAGGGGAAGAGTATGATCCATATTATCACGGATTCGGCATCGGACATTGCTCAGAATGAGCTTGAAAATGTCACGGTCATTCCGCTTAATGTTACTATCGGCGGAAAAACTTATAAAGACGGTGTCGATATCACCAAGGACGAATTTTTTCAAAAACTCGAAGAGACTAAAGAAGCTCCCCAGACGGGACTTGCAAGCCCTGTGTGTTTTCAGGAGTATTTCGAAAAATATAAGGAAGCCGGAGACGAGGCTATCGTAATAACCATTTCATCGGAGCTTTCGGGTACATTTCAGGCGGTTTCGATCGTGGCTGAGGATTACGACAACGTGTCGGTGATCGATTCGCTGCTGGTAACGGCTCCTCAGAAACTTCTTGTACGCCGTTGTATGGATCTTATCGACGCCGGGCTTTCAAGGCAGGAGATAGTGGAAAAGCTTGAGGCAGAGAAAAAGAGGATAGTTGCCTTTGCATCCATAGCTACGCTTGAATATCTTTTAAAGGGCGGCAGGATCTCAAAAAGCAGTGCACTTATCGGCGGCATTATAGGTATTCAGCCGATAATAACCATAAAAGACGGAAAAATAATCGCCATCGGAAAGGCCAGAGGCAGCAGGCAGAGCAGCCGTTTTCTTAACGAGAAAGTCAGTGAGGTGGGCGGAATAGACTATTCCATGCCTTATGCCGTGGGATATTCCGGTTCGGACCGTACAAATCTTATGCAATATATAGAAAACAATCCTACGCTTGTGGATCCGGCTCCCAGGGAGATCGAAGTAGTGCAGATAGGAAGCGCTGTGGGGACCCATGCGGGACCGGGAGCGGTTTTGGTCACTTTCTTTGCAAAAGGCGACCGGCCGGAAGATAGGTAATCCTGTATTGCGTGTGGTTAAGGAGAGTAAATATATATGAAACTGTTTGAACCCGTTGATATGAGGGAGGGGCATCCGGTCCAAAAGATCGTAGCGTTCACCATTCCCATGCTTTTGGGAAATGTTGCTCAGCAGCTTTATAACACCGTTGACAGCATTATCGTAGGTCGTTACGTAGGAGACAATGCTCTTGCTGCAGTAGGAAGTGCAGGCCCTATATTAAATCTTATGCTTGTATTGTTTATGGGTATTTCCGTAGGTGCAAGCATCATGGTCTCACAATATTTCGGGGCGCAGCAGCGCGAGGATCTTTCAAAAGCTATCTGCTGCTGTATAACCATGACGGCCATTGCGTCATTATTCATTATGATAGTGGGGCCTTTGGTGGCAAGACCGTTACTTAAGCTTTTAAATACACCTGCAAGTATCATCGACTGGTGCACAAGCTACCTTATCATCATATTTGTGGGTATCATGGGTGGCGGTTTCTATAACATTCTGGGCGGCGTATTAAGAGGACTCGGTGATTCGGTTTCTGCGCTTGTGTATCTTTTGGTCGCTACTGCTTTAAATATCGTACTTGATTATGTGTTTGTGGCGATATTTTCGATGGGTGTTGCCGGTGTTGCATGGGCAACGGTCATTTCGCAGTTTGTGTCTGCCGTTCTTTCACTTATAAAGATTACCAGGATGAAGGATGTTTTTGACCTTAAGGCTTCATGGCTTAAACCTGACGGTTTTTATATAAAGTCTTTGGTACGTTTGGGTCTTCCTTCGGGAGTTACCCAGGCGATCTTCTCCATGTCGATGATAATCGTGCAGTCGCTTACCAACAGTTTCGGCGAAACATTTATCGCTGCCAACGTAATAGTCATGCGTATAGACGGCTTTGTAATGCTTCCGGCGTTTTCTTTCGGAAGTTCCATGACTACTTTTGCCGGTCAGAATGTCGGTGCGGGACAGATTGAAAGAGTCAAAAAAGGTACAAAGAACGCGACCTTTACAGCTATGGGCGTATCCGCAGTGATCACGGTCCTGATCCTTTTGTTCGGCAAACATTTAATGGCGATATTTACTAATACGGAAGAACTTATCAATTTAAGTTATCGTATGATGCAGATCCTTGCTGTAGGTTATATACTGATGGAAGTGACCCAGTGTCTTTCCGGTGTAATGCGAGGAGCCGGAGATACTGTGACGCCTATGTGGATCTCGATCCTTACTTCGGTAGTCATAAGAGTTCCGCTTGCATATATAATGGTAGATCTTACCAAAACCCCGGCACTTCCTCAGGGAGATTGCGGTATGATGTATATGTCTCTTGTGATCACCTGGACTGTCGGTGCACTTATAACGTTTATCGCATATAAGCACGGGAAGTGGCTTAAAACAGCAGACAAACTTATACAAAGAGGTTGATGGAGAGGATTTTACAGATCCCTTATTGAGTTTTAAAACAGTATAAACCCGCATCTTATGAAGGCTTCACTTTATGTGGAGCCTTTTTTCTTTATAGGTAATTTCGCCGAAATTACCTATAAAGAAAAAGGCTCCGCGAATATGCGCACAAGCGCGAAATGAAGATGTTGCTGTCGCAACCGCGCTTGGCGCGAGCGTATCGCAAACGATACGCTTTTTTTATTTGCCCGGGCGCATTTTGGGGTTATAGGCTCAGACTATAGCTCGCAATAAGTTATAAACATTAGACGGTAAACCTATAGGAGTAGTAGTATTTGATTCAACAAAACAAAACGCCAAAAAAAATAAAGAAAAACGGAGGAAATCAAAATGGCAAGAGTTGAATTTATCAAACGGGAAGAACTTAGCGGAGACGCACTTAAGGCTTGGGACGCTCAGGAGTCCAAGAACAATCTCACAAATATGAAGAAAGCACTTCTTAACGATTACGCAACATATGATGCATACATGGCTTGGTACACCTCATGGGCAAGACTTGTCGAGGTTATAGGCGAGAAGGATGCGATCCTTTACTCACATGCAATATCCACCACAAACGGATGCCAGTTATGCTCACTTTTCTTCATAAGCGATGTAAAGGGACTCGGACTTGATCCGGCAAACCTTGTTTATGACGAAAAAGAAAAATTGCTTACGGATCTCGGAAGACAGATAGTAAAGGATCCCACAGCCGTATCGGATGAGACGTTTGAAAAACTTCATGAGTTTTACAGCGATGCTGAGATCGTTGCGATCGTAGGATTTGCAGGACAGATGATAGCAACCAACAACTTTAATTCGGTATTGAGGATCGACGTTGATAAGAGACTTCTTCCTATCATTAACGAATTTAAGCCCGCAACATGGAGAGAAAACATAAAGTAACATACAGGTGACAATGATGAGTGTAACAGAGAAAGATATAGAAAAAGGTAGTGTTGCCGATGACATCATATACCGTCTCGATCATGTTACAAAGGTTTTTGAAGGAGCACAAAAGGTAGTTGCACTCGATGATGTAAGTTTAAGCATCAAAAGAGGTGAGATATACGGGATCATAGGTATGAGCGGAGCAGGCAAAAGTACACTTGTAAGAACGCTCAACAGACTTGAAGATGTAACTTTCGGAAAGGTTTATTTTGAAGGAAGGGATTTGACCGGATTAAAGGGAAAAGAATTAAGAAAGGCCCGCCGGACGGTCGGAATGATATTCCAGGGTTTTAACCTTTTAAGTCAGAGAAATGTCGAGAAAAACATCAAAGCGGCATTAAAGATCGCAGATGTACCAAAGGATAAGCACAATGAGATAATCACCAAGATGCTTAAAATAGTGGGGCTTGAGGATAAGCGGTACGCATTTCCCTCACAGCTTTCAGGCGGTCAGAAGCAGAGAGTTGCAATAGCAAGAGCTCTTGCAACGGATCCGAAAGTCATTCTTTGCGATGAGGCTACAAGTGCGCTGGATCCGAAGATCACCGCAGAGATCCTTGAACTTCTTAAAAAGATCAACAAGGAACTTAATGTCACTATCATTCTTATCACTCACGAGATGTCGGTCGTGGAAGCGATCTGTGACAGGGTAGCGGTGGTGGATAACGGACGCATTGCAGAAGAAGGGGAAGTAAAAGAGCTGTTCGTTAATCCCAGATCTGATGCGGCACGAAAGCTGGTCTATCCCGAAAATGCAGGTTTCAACCTCTTCGACGGTCAGGGCAGACGCTGTGTAAGACTTGTGTTTGACGGAACGGAAGCAAAAGAACCCATCATAGCAAGGCTTGCAGCTTCCAAAGGAGTCGAGGTAAGTATCTTAAGTGCAAATACAAAAAGCGTAGGCGGTATAGGATTCGGTCAGATGATCGTGGCACTTCCTGAAAACGAAATACAGGGTAATATCGCGATCGAATACTTCAAATTCGCAGGAGTATACGGCGAAGAAGTATCCGAAAAGTCAAAGGAGGTGATAGCATGGCAGGAATAGATTGGAGTTTTATCTGGGAAGGTTTCCTGCAGACCATGGAGATGGTCGTTATATCAACCGTTTTGGCATATATAGCCGGGCTGCCGCTCGGAGTGGTCCTTTCGGTCACAAAACAGGGCAGACTTGCGGAAAACAGAGCGGTATACAATATTCTGGCTGTGCTTGTTAATATAAGCCGTTCTATACCGTTTCTTATATTCCTTGTGCTGCTGATACCGGTCACGAGACTGATCGTCGGAACTTCAATAGGAACGGAAGCTACAATAGTTCCGCTTACAGCGGGAGCTATTCCGATAGTGGCAAGAATGGTTGAAGCATCACTTGAAGAAGTGGACGGAGGCATTATCGAGGCAGCCCTTGCAATGGGAGCCAGCAAATGGCAGGTCATAACAGGTTTTCTGCTTCCGGAAGCGGTCCCTTCGCTTATCCAGGGCTCGGCAATAAACTTTGTAACAATATTGGGTTATTCGGCAATGGCCGGTTTTATAGGAGGCGGCGGACTCGGAGCCATCGCATACCAGCACGGTTTTATAAGATATAAGACAGATATTTTGATAGTAACAGTATGTATCCTGGTCATAATTGTCTGGATAGGACAGGAACTGGGACTTAAGATCGCCAAAAAAGTAAGGCGATGATATTTAGGAGGAAAAATTATCATGAAAAAGACAGATTTTAAAATTAAGAGAATTATAGCAACCGGCCTCGCCCTTGTGCTTGGCTTATCCGTATTCGCAGGATGCGGATCGGCTCAGGCATCGGCCGAAAAAGAAAACAACACAACGGTGGTATCCGATGAGAGCGCTCCCGCGGCAGCAGCATCGACCGAGACCGTTACACTTAAGATCGGTGCAAGCGTAACACCTCATGCGGAACTTTTAAGAGAAGTTGCTCCCATTTTGGAAGCTAAAGGTATCAAACTTGAGATAATCGAACTTGAAGATGTTGTAACACCCAACACAGGTGTGGCAGACGGAAGCCTTGATGCAAATTTCTTCCAGCACACTCCTTTCTTAAACAGCTTCAACGAAGAAAATGGTACGGACCTTGTATCGATAGGTGCTACACACTATGAGCCTTTCGGTCTTTATGCAGGCAGATTATCCGATCTTTCCGCATTACCTGAAGGAGCTGTTATCGGTGTTCCCAACAATGCCACGAACGAAGCGAGGGCATTGCTCCTTCTTCAGCAGGAAGGCATTATAACTCTAAAAGAAGGCGCAGATATCACAGCTACGATCGAAGATATCGTTGATAATCCCAAGAGCATTGATATCAAGGAGATCGCTCCCGAGCAGCTTGTCCGTTCACTTCCCGACCTTGATTATGCGATCATCAACGGTAACTACGCACTTGAAGGCGGTCTTTCCGTAAAGGATGCTCTTGCTGTTGAAAAGGCTGACGGTGTTGCTGCACAGACATACAAGAACATCGTGGTAGCAAAGGCAGAGAACGCAGATAACCCCGCGCTTAAGGAACTTGTAGCAGCACTTCAGTCTCAGGAGATCCAGGATTTCATCAACAACACTTATGACGGAGCTGTTGTACCCGTACAGTAGGCTATAAAGAATGAAATTTCGGCAAGTGCATGACGGTGTACTTGCCGGAATTTATAAAAGGAGACCATATGATCAATTTTGTATATCATAATCCCGCAAAAGTAGCCTTCGGAAAGGGAGCGATAGATAATCTTGAGAACTTCTTTAAAGAGCTTAAGACTACTTCCGTTCTTTTGGTATACAGCGGCGATTTTATAAAAACTCTGGGCATATACGATAAGGTTCACGATATAACCGCGAAGAACAATATAAAACTTATCGAAAGCGGTGACGTGGTCCCGAACCCGAGTATAGAACTTGTAAGAAAACTTGTCGAAGAAGGCAGAAAGAATTCGGTTGACCTTGTGCTCGCGGTAGGCGGAGGCAGTTCCATAGACACTGCGAAAGCCACTGCACTCGGCCTAAAATATGACGGTGATGTCTGGGATTATTTTGTTAAGGATGTTGTTCCCGATGAAGTGGTAAATATAGGTGTTATATCAACATTGCCCTCAAGCGGTTCCGAAACATCAAATGCGGCTATCCTCTCAAACGGATTGTTTAAGAAGGGTTTTGAAGACGATAAGATAATTCCGAAATTTGCGATAATGGATCCCGCATATACACTTACCCTCCCTGCTTATCAAACGGCTGTAGGCGTTGCGGATATCCTGGCTCATTTGCTTGAAAGATATTTTACGGACGTTGAGCATGTCGATATTACCGATTATCTGATCGAGGGAGCCATAAAAAGTATTGTGTTAAACGGGCGTCGTATCGTAAAAGAGCCGAATAACCTTGATGTAAGAGCGGAGATCCAGTGGACGGCAACCATAGCACACAATAATCTTCTGGATACCGGCCGTGTGGGTGATTGGGCCTCACACAGGATAGAGCATGAATTAAGTGCACAATACGGCATCACTCATGGCGAAGGAATGGCAGTAACGCTTGTTGCCTGGACAAAATATATGGCAGAGGCTAAGCCCGGAAAACTTGCACAGCTTGCAAACAGGATATTGGGAATCGATTACCATGATTATACTGAGAAAGAAATGGCTCTGTTTCTTTCGGACAGGTTGAAAGCCTTTTACGGCAACGACCTTAAACTTGCGACAACTCTTGCCGAGTTGAATATAGGATCCGAACATTTTGAGGAAATGGCTCTTCGTGCCACGAATAATGACACGAGACCTGTCGGCCACTATATTCCGATCGATGCGGAAAAGTTTGTGGACATTCTTAAACTTGCGGAGCCTAAGGCGTGAAAATATGCGGTCTCAAAAGAGGCCGCATATTTTTTATATTATCATTTTCTTTTGTTTTTATCTTAAGTGCAGTGCCGTTCCGTTTGCTTCCGCTTCTTCCTTTAATCGTTTTTTGTCTTCATACATTTCAATGTCGGCATTTTTAAGATGTGTATCGATGCTGATGTTGACGCCGTTATCTTCAAACGATAAACCGAAAGCGCAGCAGTAAGGTGTCTTTGCCAGTTCTTCTCTGGCCCTTTCAATGGCTTCTTTTGCCTTTTCGATATCCTTGACATAACAGATCGCCACAAATTCATCTCCGCCCACACGGTATAACGGAAATTTACTGCCGAGCCCGTCATGAAGTGCTGTGGATACGGTCTTTAATGCTTCATCGCCTGCCGCGTGCCCCTTTGTATCATTGATCCATTTGAGCTCATTCATATCGATGGATATGATCCCGCGGATATCGGTAAATCTTTTTTCGGAATCGGAATAGAAAGCAGAACGGTTTAACAGGTTTGTGAGCGGATCTCTCGATGAAAACTGAACCTGCATAAACATGTAATACATCAAAAATCCGGCAGCCATAGCGGTGCTTATAAGATATTCGGACTGTCCGAAAGTCTCCATGCAAAGCGCGAACACGGTAACGGCTGAAACATAAAGTATTATTATAGCTTCCTGGATGCTTCTTTCTTTAAAGAGCCTGATGGTCCGTTCAAGCATTATGACCATATATAAAAGGCCGACCGTATGAGTAAAATATCCGAGCGGGCCTCTTATAAAGTGACCGGTGTTGTCATATTTAAACAGTATCGGGTACCAGAGGTTTATCACACATACGATCACATCAAGAAGGATGGGGATCGAGAAGAGCAGTCTGGCTTTTTGGGATTTACAAAGGTACATGATAAGACAGTACATGGGGATCGTTCTTAAAATATACCCGGAAACCGCAAGGAATATTCTGTATCTGCTGTGATCGCCGGCGTATCCTAACGATCTTTCCGTACTTTCGGTTATTGTAAGGATCAAAAGAGACAATGCGATTATAAGCATCGTGCCCTTAAGATCCCGCTTGGAACCGCGGTTAAACAGAAGCATTATGATAAGTCCGACGGAGCACACGAGAACTCCGAAATTATTGACAAAATAATCGTACATGATAATGACTCCCTTATTATACAAGTTCTTTGTTTTTTAAATATGTGTCTGTCAGGATGGTCTGTACTTCGTTGCAGACCTCACGGAATTTAAGATGAGAAAGTCCCTGTGTCTCGATCGGCTTACCGTATTCGATGATCACGTGGGTTTTCTTTACTTTGGGAAGATGAGCTTCAAAAATATCATCTGAATTGTTGATGCTGACGGGGATTATAGGGCACTGAGCCTTTTCCGCGATCTTAAGGCTTCCGTCGTGGAAGTGCTCACCGAGAGGATTATCGGTCTTGTTACGGGTACCTTCGGGGAAAATACATATGCTTGAACCGTTTTTAATAAGTTCCGTAGCTTTATTTATCACTCTTAAGCCGTCACGAAGATCCGAGCGGTCCAGGAAAAGGCAATTCATAAAAGCCATCCAGATACTGAAGATCGGGATGCGCTTTGTCTCTTTTTTGGCCACATATCCGGTCTGACGTGGCACAAGTGTATAGGTTATTATAATGTCGAATATACTTCTGTGATTTGGTGCATATAAAACGGGACGATCGAGAGGTACGTTTTCTTTTCCGATGATCGTAAGCTTTGTGCCTGCCAGAAATATAAGAACGCGGAATGCATTGGTCACTATCCACTGCGAAGAAACAGCTTTTGCCTTCGGCGCAAAGAAACCTATTATCCATTCCACTATGATGACCGGTATTGAAAGGATCAGAAACAAAACGGTCCATGTAATTGCAAGCAGAAAACGTATCATTTAAAGCCTCCGAAGTGAGACCGCATCAGCATTTGCTTGATGTAGTTTCAAAAACTACATCCATTATAATGACTAAATAAAAGTAGTGCAAGACAGAGGTGAAAATTTTTGATACACTTAACAAAGTTAATATAAATAAGGAGAAAAGCTTTGATCATAAAAAATGTAAGTTACATTAATCCGATTGCAAAGACTGCGGAACAGTGCGATATCCTCATATCGGACGGAAGGGTTGCTTCTTTTGCAAAAGCAAATACGCTTAACGATGCGGATGAAAAGGTCATAGATGCGACAGGGCTTTATGCCTGCCCCGGATTTTTCGATATTCACGTACACTTTCGCGATCCCGGATTTACTCACAAGGAAGATATATATACCGGTGCGGCTGCAGCAAAGCGCGGAGGTTATACCGGTGTGGTCATGATGGCCAATACGGATCCCGCCATCGACAATGAGGAAACTCTTTCCTACGTGCAGAATAAGGGCTTGAACACAGGCATTCATGTATTTACCTGCGCTACGGTCACCAAAGGCCTTAAAGGTGAAGAACTCACCGACATGGTGAATCTTAAAAAGCACGGTGCGGTCGGTTTTACCGATGACGGCATCCCGATCATGAATGCGGATCTTCTTAAAAAAGCCATGATCAAGTGCAAGGAACTTGACGTTCCCATAAGTCTTCATGAGGAAGACAGGACGATGATAAAAGAAAACGGCATCAATTCCGGCTTTGCGAGCAATCACTATAATCTTTTCGGAGCCCCTTCCGAAGCCGAGGTTTCGATAGTAAGACGTGATATCGAGATAGCAAAAGAAACGGGTGCAAAGCTCGATGTGCAGCATGTAAGCACGGCGGGAGCCGTTGAACTTATACGAAAAGCGCATAAAGATGGCTACGACAATATATACGCGGAAGTGACACCGCACCATTTCTCGCTTACGGAAACGGCTTTATTTGAATACGGAAGCAATGCCAAGATGAATCCGCCGCTTCGTACCGAGGAAGACAGGCTTTCTGTCATCGAAGGCATTAAAGACGGCACGATATGCTGTATTGCGACGGATCATGCACCACATGCCTTAAACGAAAAGCAACTTCCGCTCACCAAAGCCCCTTCGGGGATAATCGGGCTTGAGACCGCATTTTCACTGGGCTTTGAAAAACTTGTCAAAGAGGGCCATATAAGCATATACAGGCTTATAGAACTGTTATCCGTGGGGCCGAGAAGTATTTACAACATGAAGTGTCCCGCGATCAATGAGGGAGATCCTGCCGATATTGCGATATTCTCTATGTCCGAAAAATGGGTATTCGATAAAAGCGTATCGAGATCCTTTAACACGCCGTTTGCAGGCAGGGAAATGACGGGAAAGATCAAGTATACCATTTGCGGAGGAAGAATCGTATATGAAGATGTATGAGGAAGCGACAGTTGTGTCGGTTAAAGAAATTGCCCCTTTGATATTTGATATGACGGTAAGTGCAAAGTCAGCAAAAGAAGCGGTCCCGGGTCAGTTCGCAATGATATACCCGAAGAACCCGTCCACTCTTCTTCCGAGACCGATCAGTATCTGCGAGAAGTCGGACGATGAGCTTAGATTTGTATTTCGTATAGCAGGCAAGGGTACAAAGGAGTTTTCAACATATAAAAAGGGAGATCTTGTGCGTATTCTTGCCCCGCTCGGCAACGGATACGATATAAATGCATTAAAAGGAAAGAAAGTGATCGTAACCGGCGGAGGTATCGGTATCCCGCCTATGCTTGAACTTTTAAAGACCCTAAAGGCAAACGGTACAGAAGTTTTGGGTATATTCGGTTACAGGGACAGCGTTCTTTTTCTTAAGGAAGACTTTGAAAAATTCGGAAAAGTTTATATTGCGACCGAAGACGGAAGTGTAGGTACGAAGGGCAATGTCCTTGATGCGGTAAAAGAACATGACATTGATTTTGATGTGATCTGTGCCTGCGGACCGATGCCGATGCTTAAAGCGGTCAAGAATTTTGCGGGGGAAAAGGGCAAAGATGCATACATATCGCTCGAGGAAAGAATGGCCTGCGGTGTCGGCGCATGTTTGGGCTGTGTATGCAAGACTGTCAAAAAGGATGTGCATTCACATGTCAACAATGCGCGTGTATGTACGGAAGGTCCCGTATTTGATGCAAGAGAGGTGGAAATCTGATGAATACAAAGGTAAGTATTGCGGGTGTTGAATTTAAAAATCCGGTCACCACTGCTTCGGGAACCTTCGGATCGGGTATGGAATATTGCGAATTCGCGGATCTGAACAGACTCGGTGCGGTTACCACAAAGGGTGTGGCAAGCGTGCCGTGGCCGGGAAATCCCACACCGAGAGTATGTGAAGTGTACGGCGGCATGCTTAATGCCATAGGGCTTCAGAATCCGGGTATAGATGTTTTCTGTAAAAGAGATATCCCGTTTTTGAAAAAGTTTGATACGAAGATAATAGTAAATGTTTGTGGAAAAACCGTCGAAGAATACCTTGAGGTTGTGGAAAGATTGGCAGATGAACCGGTTGATATGCTTGAGATCAATGTTTCATGTCCCAATGTAAAAGAAGGTGCGATAGCTTTCGGACAGGATGCCGACTGCCTTTTTGGCATAACGAAAGAGATCAAGAAGAAGGCAAAACAGCCTGTTATCATGAAGTTAAGCCCCAATGTCACAAGGATCGCCGATATGGCAAAGGCCGCCGAAGCAGGCGGAGCCGATGCGATATCTCTCATCAATACGATCACGGGTATGAAGATAGATATCGAAAGACGCAAGTTTGTGCTTGCCAATAAAACCGGCGGAATGTCCGGCCCCGCGATCAAACCCGTTGCGGTCAGGATGGTGTATGAGGCTTCACATGCGGTTAAGATCCCGACTATCGGTATGGGTGGGATCGCCTCTTATGATGATGCTATCGAGTTTATGATGGCGGGAGCCACAATGGTGGCGGTAGGAGCCGCAAACTTCACGAATCCCAATACAACAGTCGAGGTTGTAAACGGCATAGAGGAGTTTATGAAGACTCACGGTATTGAAGATATCAATGAAATAATAGGCTGTGTATAGATACAAAAACACCGGCGACGTAAGTCACCGGTGTTTTTGCGGGTTGGGCTGTTAGTTTTCTGATGTTAAACCGGCCTGTGCCAGTAAATCGTCGAATTTCTGCATTACAGCTTCGTAGGTCTTTTTTGAGATCTCGGGAAGTTCTCCGCCCCAGGTCTTTTCTGCCTCCTTGTAGCCTTTTATAAAGGCATCGCGCATGCTTTCGATCTTGGAGGGGTCTCCGCCTGTAAGAGCATTAGCAAAATCGATGATCCTGTCTGAGGTTGCCTTAACGCCCCAGTAACCGTCTTCTGCGATATCTGCCTCAGCTTGAGCTTTTGTCTCTGCGTCTACGGTGAAGTTGCCTTCACGTAAGAAGGTCCAGATGTCATTGGCTGTGGCATAAGCGTTACTCTGCTTGGTAATAAGCTGCGTAACGATATCCTGAAGCTGGTTGTAATGAGCCTCGGCATCAGCTTTGAGCTTTGCTATAAGCTCGCTGTTGGCCTTGTAGGTTTGAGTAGGGATCTCCAAAGCGGGCTCGTACACAACACCGTTTTCTTCGGCTTCGGTTTCTTTAACCTCGACTGCCGCTTCAGCTTCCCTCACAGCGTTACTGTTGTAAGCTGCATAACTATCACCTACTTTCGTAATTCCGTTTACGTTCATAGAGTGTCCTTTCTTCGCATCCGTGCGATCGGTGAATAGTTATTATCTCCAAAATGGAGACAAGGATACTTTTCTAATTCTTTTATCGGATATAATCTTCAAAAAGTAAAGAGGAATAAAGAAAAAATTTTTAAAAATAATAAAAAGATGGTACAATTGTTTAAAGAATATTGTATACAACATACAGAATGCGAAAATCATGATCAAAGAAAAAGCCTATGCAAAAATAAATCTGTCATTAGATGTATTGGGAAGACGCGAAAACGGTTATCACGACGTTAAGATGATAATGCAGTCCATAGATCTTCACGATGAGCTTACGCTTGAAAAGACAGACGGCGGTATCGTTCTTTTGCTCGATAATGCCGAACTTAAAGCCGAGGAAGAATCGGGCAGGGAGAATATAATCACAAAAGCCGCAAAAGCGTTCTTTGACCGTACAAAGATAAAAGGCGGAGTTAAGATAAAACTTGTAAAGAATATCCCGATCGCCGCAGGAATGGCGGGAGGAAGCACCGATGCGGCATCAACGCTTCGCGGGCTTAACAGACTTTATGAGACAGGGTTATCGACAGAAGAACTTGAGAAGATCGGGGTCCTGATCGGAGCGGATGTGCCTTTCTGCATAGAAGGCGGCACGAAATTAAGTGAGGGGATAGGAGAGATACTTACAAAACTTCCTTCGCCTTCCCGTACTGAGATCGTAATATGCAAGCCCGATATAAATGTTTCCACGAAGGAAGTGTACGAGCGATTCGATGAGCTTAAAGATCCTTATCATCCCGATGTGGATGCTATGGTCGAGGCACTTAAGGCGGATAATCAAAAGAGCGTGGCGAAGCTTCTGGGCAATTCTCTTGAAGATGTCACAAAGTCGCTTCATCCGATAATAGGCGAAATAGAAGATCTTATGGAGAAAAACGGCGCAACACGCGCGATAATGAGCGGTTCGGGGCCTACGGTATTTGCTATAGTCGCTAAAGACAAAAAGGATAGACTTGTTACGCTTCTTAAAGAACGCTATCCTGCATTTTATGTGAAAGGACATTATTATGACTGAACTATCCCTTAATATGGATGAGTATCTGCCGTTAAGAGATGTTGTATTCCATACATTGAGGCGGGCAATTTTAACGGGTCAGTTAAAGCCGGGTGAAAGGCTTATGGAGATACATTTGGCCCAGAAGCTGGGTGTAAGCCGCACTCCCGTAAGAGAAGCCATACACAAGCTTGAACTTGAAGGCCTTGTGACCATGATGCCAAGACGTGGGGCACAGGTTGCTCAGATTTCCGAAAAGGGTCTTAAGGATGTGCTTGAGGTCAGACGTGCGCTTGATGCCTTTTGTGCGGAACTTGCCTGCGAACGTATAACGCCCAAAGAAGAGGAAGAACTTAAGAAGGCCTGCAAGGAATTTGAAGAGGCTGTAAAGATCGGAGATCCCACGCTGATCGCCACAAAAGATGTGGCATTTCACGATATCATAATCAATTCCACGGGGAATGAGCGACTTATTTCCACCATAAACAATCTTGCGGAGCAGATATACAGATACAGATTTGAATATATCAAAGATGCATCGCAACGTCCGAGGCTCATGGAAGAGCACAGGACTTTGCTCGATGCTATTCTTAACAAGGATTTAGCAAGAGCGGGAAAGGCTGCAAGGATCCATATAGACAATCAGGAGATCTCAATTCTTTCGCAGATATATCCGGAGGGTTAAATTGCTGAATAAAGACGTAAACGTTTCGGTTCTGGGCAGACAGTACAGTATTAATAACACTGACGGAAGCGATGCCGTGAAAACCGAATATAAAGGACAATATTATATAAAGAACGGAAAACACTATGTTTTATATGAAGAAGTATCCGGTGACGGAAGTGTCACAAAATGCAGACTCAAGTTTGACGATACCACATTGGAACACAATAAAAACGGAGAGTTGACCACCAGATTTTTCTTTGAAAAAGGCACAAAGCATCAGACAAATTACACAACTCCGTTCGGTGATTTTTTAATGGGGATCGACACCAAGGAATTCGAGTTTAACGAATTTGGGACAAAAATTAATCTCCGTGCCGTATACGACATGGAGATCAATGATGAATTTGCTTCCGAAAATGAGATCATAATAGAGATAACTTCTATTTAACGCTCTTTGCACCGGCTTTAACCTGCATTTTTTCAACCCAGGCTTTAAAGCCTTTTTTCTGTTCGACAGGCTTGTTGTTTTTGCCGTGAAGTCCTTTGACTTCGGTGATGTAGATCCCGCTTACGACTGCTTTGACTTCTTTTTTGACAGGAACCTGATCGAAGATCTTTTCATCACACACAAGACTCATTATCTGCGGACCGACCTTGGCTTTTACAATGGGAAGCTTTGCCCGGCGCATAAGCTTGGGCGACTGGTCCAAAACCGCCTGCGGGAGTCCCGCATCGATAAGTCGCATCCTCTTCTTATCTATAATAAGCATCGAAACAGTCTGCTTGTACTGTGCGATCTGTTCTTCCTGCTCAGCCTGACGCTTCTGAGCTTTCTTACCGAGAAAATAAAGTACTATGATCACCGCGATAAGGACTGCGGCAATGATGATCGTTATCAACAAACCCTTAGGCATACGCATAACCTCCGTATAAAACTTTCGCGACTTATTATGACATAAATTAGAGGGTGGGGCAAGGGAAACTTAAAAACATCACGGATTATATATCAAAATTTTAAAAATCCTTTATTTTTCACAGAAACTGTGCTATAAATTTTTTATTGTGAAACAGGAAAAGAAAGGTTTTGTTATGAAAAAGAATTTATGGGCAGTGCTCGCGGTTTCTTTTGCCTTAGCCTGTGTTGCGGGCTGCGGAGAAGAACCCGAAAGCGTGCTTGACGGACCGGGCTCGGTCAATGCGATCGAACTTGATGTTTCCGATAATGAGATTGGCGATAAGGATACATCCGTACAGTCACCCGGCGTGGGCCTTGTTAAGATCGGACAGTATAAAGGACTTACCGTGGAAGCTGAAAAATACAACCCTTCGGAAGCGGAAGTCAAAGAAACGGCGTCATATTTTTACAGTGAAGAAGCGCGCAAATTTACCTGGAACAAAGAAGTTGCCGAAAACGGCGATATTGTTGTCATAGATTATGTCGGCAAACTCGACGGAGTTGAGTTTGAAGGCGGAAGTGATACCGATTATGCATTGGAACTCGGTTCAGGATCATTTATCGAAGGTTTCGAGGAGGGCCTTATCGGGGCCAAAGAAGGTGAAGTAAGAGATTTAAACCTTAAGTTCCCCGATGAATACCATAATGCGGATCTTGCGGGAAAAATGACGGTATTTACCGTGACCGTCCATAAGATCATACCTCCGATGTCGGATGATACGATAATGGCGCTTCAGAGTCCTGCATATACAAACGTCGAAGAGTTCATGGAACAGACAAAGCAGACGATCATCGATTATTACAGTGCGGATTACGAGACTACGGTGATCACGGGCGTGATCGATCAGATCACAAAAGGTTCGACCTGGGGCACTCTTCCCGAAGATAAGATGGCAGAACAGCGTGAGGTTGTAAAATCCACATATTTCCAGGTTGCGGATCAGTACGGGATGGATGTCGAAACATACCTTGCTATGTACGGAACAGATCTTGACACTCTTGCAGGTTTATTTGTAAAGAGAGATCTTATATTGGATAAGATCGCAGAGCTTGAAGGCCTTGTTGCAACGGACGAAGAGATGGATCAGAGTATTCAGGCGATGATAGATAATTACTATCAGGACGGAAGTACGGTCGAAGATTTTTACGCTCAGCGTGATAAAGAAGAATACAGAGAATATTGTACACTTCAGAAAGTGTATAATTTCCTTTTGGATAATACGAACGTCGTTGTACCGGAAGGGTTCGGAAGCGTAAGCGGCGCAGAATAGGAGAAAGATATGGAACTTACTGATATTAAAGATTTATTCAGAGAAAAAGAAAAGTATGTCGGCAAAGAGGTGACCGTCGGAGGCTGGGTCAGAAGTATAAGAGATTCCAAGACATTCGGATTTATAGTGATAAATGACGGTACTTTCTTTGAACCTTTACAGATAGTATATTCGGATAAACTTGATAATTTCGATACGATCTCAAAGCAGAATGTCGGAGCTGCAATCGTGGCAACCGGTAAGATCGTGGCAACACCCGATGCCAAGCAGGCATTTGAGATGCAGGCGGAAAACATCATTATAGAGGGTGCTTCGACTCCCGATTTCCCGCTTCAGAAAAAGCGTCATTCACTTGAGTATCTTCGTACGATACCGCATCTTCGTGCACGTACCAACACCTTTGAAGCGGTATTCAGAGTACGTTCGCTTATTGCATATGCGATCCATACATTCTTTATGGACAGAGGTTTTGTATATGTACACACACCTTTGATCACAGGTTCAGACTGTGAAGGCGCGGGCGAAATGTTCCAGGTTACAACGCTCGATCTTAACAACATTCCTTTGACCGAGGACGGAAAAGTCGATTATACAAAGGATTTCTTCAACAAGACCACAAACCTTACGGTTTCAGGTCAGTTGAACGTTGAGACATATGCATTTGCATTTAAGAATGTATATACCTTCGGACCGACATTCCGTGCAGAGAACTCTAACACCACAAGACATGCCGCAGAGTTCTGGATGATCGAGCCCGAGATCTGTTTTGCGGATCTTACCGACGACATGATCCTTGCAGAATCCATGCTCAAATTTGTTATCAACTATGTGCTTGAGAACGCTCCCGAAGAGATGAACTTCTTCAACAACTTTATCGATAAGGGTCTTATCGACAGGCTTAAGCATGTTGCAAGTTCGGATTTCGGCCGCATCACTTATACGGATGCGATCAAGATACTTGAAAAACACAACGATGAGTTTGAATATCCCGTTCACTGGGGTTCCGATCTTCAGACAGAGCATGAAAGATATCTGACCGAAGTTGAGTTCAAGCGTCCTGTATTTGTTACCGATTATCCCAAGGAGATCAAGGCATTTTATATGAAGCTTAACGAGGACGGCAAGACTGTTGCCGCAATGGACTGTCTTGTTCCCGGGATCGGTGAGATCATCGGCGGTTCCCAGAGAGAGGACGATTACGATAAGCTTTTAAAGCGTATGGAAGAGTGCGGTCTAAAGAAAGAAGATTATGACTTCTACTTAGATCTTCGTAAGTACGGAACCGCAAGACACGCGGGCTTCGGACTCGGCTTCGAGCGTTGCGTTATGTACTTAACGGGCATGGGCAACATTCGTGACGTGCTTCCTTTCCCCAGAACAGTTAACAACTGCGAACTTTAATATTCGATCGAATTAAGCATCGCTTATGCGATGCTTTTTCGGCTTTACGGAGAATGCATGAGATTAAAAGAAAAAATAAATTCATTATCCAAATATGAATTGATCGCTTTGCTGTTTCTTACGGCACAGCTTATTTTAATATTCATCTTTAATATAGTATGTGCACCCAGGTATATTGACTGTGATTCCGCAAAACTTATGGAACATATCATAAAGATGTGGGAGCATAAGACACTTGCCATCGATAACTGGTATTATTCCACTACGATCGAGTGGGACTGTACGGCAATGTTTGCCATTCCGTTCTATGCGATCACCAAGAATATCTTCTTTGCATGTGCATGCTCAAATCTTATTCTGGCGATCATCTTTGCATGGACCGTTGTCTTTATCTTCGGAAAAGAAAAGCGCATGGCTTCTTTGATAGCGCTCAGTATGATCTTTTTCCCTTGGAAACTGGGGACGCTTGAGTATTTTAACATGATGTTCTTTGCGGGAGCACAGTACATCGTAAAGGTTACGACTCCGCTTATGCTGGTGGGTCTTCTTCTGTATATAGTGAGGAATGACACAAAAGAATGGTGGAAAAAACGCGGTTTTATGGCGATGCTGATCGCATTCGCATTCTATCTTTTCGTGACAACGGCATCAAGTTCGGTTTATGTCTGTGCAACCGCAGTTTTCCCGGTAGTAATGGTCTACATATTATTCAGATTGAAAAACTGGGAAAAGATCAAAAGCAGTGAAGTTACGGTCGCGATCGTCATGTTTGTTACCGTGATCCTTGGTTTTATCATAAATCATGCTATTCTGGGCGGTACACGTGGCGACAGTATGACATATATGTCCGATTCCGATGTGCTTGAAAACATCCGTTCCGGATTTCTGGGAATCTTTCAGCTGTTTGATGCCGCAACACCGTACGAAGGGGCCGCGGTATTTGATTATTACGGAATCCGTATGATGGTCAAACTGTTATTCGTGGTATCGTGGTTTATATGCGCAATAGTGATACTTTCACGTATAATAAGGGGTAAGGCGGTTTTACGTGATAAATTTTTGATGGGAATATTCCTGTGGAACTGGTTTATCCTTATGATCACCGATACACGAGCCGGCTCACAGTTCTGTTTTGAATACAGATATTTTATCATCGGAGTGGTTCCGCTGATATTGGCAGCCTCGTTGCTTGTGTTTGAATATGTTAAAAGCATGAAGGCTCCGAAAACCCTTCTTTTCAGCGTTTTTCTTTTCCTTATGACTTTAATATATGTTGTGGAATACCGTGAAGTTTTCTCTTACGGAGAACAAAATCCGAATGTATATAAGATAGTCGACTATTTCAAAGACACCGATTACGAAAGGATCTATATTTTTTATGAGACCAATGAAGCGGACAAATTAAGGCTCGTTGGGAATCCGAAGCATTACATAGACATTATGGACGACGGTAAGACATGGGCATACGATTTTTATGACTGGTACGAAAACGGCCCTATTTTTCCGGAGGGTTCTGCGCTTATAGTTAAAAAGGACTTTGGTTTTGAGGAAGATACCGATTTCTTCGGATATCATATAGTGAAGTACGATGAGGTAGGGGACTATGACATTTTTTCTTTTGTTGATTATAATTAGTATGCGGGGGATATTATGACGGACATACCGGTGATCGAAGGGATCGACTGTGAAGCGGCGATCAAGGCCATGGGCGGTCGTACCGAAGGTTATAAAAAACTTCTGGGAAGTTTCCGAAGAGACATTCCATTCAAGATAAGATCGGTAAAAGAAGCATATGCAAGCAACGATCTTGAGACTTTTACCGTATTTGTGCACGGCATAAAGGGTTCGTCCAAAATGCTGGGGCTCAATGAGATCTCCGGCATGTTTTTAAAACTTGAAGAAGCCGGGAATAAAGGCGATGTAGCATATGTGGATGAAAATCTTTCCGGCAGTTTAAGCGCTTATGAGAAATATTATGAGATATTAATGCCTTTTGACGACAGGGAAAAAGAAGAGATAAGTGAGGACGTTTCCGAGTACGAACCGCTTGTGCTTCTTTCAAGGATAAAAGAACTGCTTGAAGATTTTGAAGACGAAGAGGCTTTAAAGAAGATCGAAGAACTCGGGAAGTGTTCTTTTACCGGAGTTCTTAAAGAAAAATACGAAAAGCTTTATGAGGCTGCAGACAGAGTTGATTATTACGGAGCAATAGATGCTGCGGGGTCACTCGCCTCAGAAATTATGGAAAAACTACATTAATCTGTTGAAAGGACGGTTGCGCAATGAATTTTCTCGAGGAAAGAATCGTAAAAGACGGAGTTGTAAAAGAAGGAAACGTATTAAAAGTTGACAGTTTTTTGAATCATCAGATGGATGTTTCTCTTTTTGATGAGATGGGGAAAGAGTTCGCAAAGCGTTTTGCCGGCAAGACCATCAACAAGATACTTACGATCGAGGCTTCGGGCATAGGCATTGCAAGTGTTGTTGCTCTTCACTTTCCGGGAGCTCCGGTCGTATTTGCGAAAAAATCGCAGAGTATAAATATCGATGGTGATGTATATACTGCCGAGGTGGAATCTTTTACGCATAAAAACATAAGTCACGTTATCGTATCCAGAAAATATTTAAGCCCCGAAGATCATCTTCTTATAATAGATGATTTTCTGGCAAACGGCTGTGCGCTTCAGGGACTTATCCAGATCGCCAATCAGGCCGGCGCGAGTGTCGAAGGTATCGGCATAGCAATTGAAAAAGGTTTTCAGCCCGGCGGAAGGATGATCAGGAATATGGGCTACCAGCTTGAATCGCTTGCGATTGTTGAGAGTATGGATGCCGCAAGCGGGACTATAGAGTTTCGTAAGCAGTAATGATCCAATTGACAATTTAGGACAAAAAACAATATAAAAATAGTCGAAAAATATCGAAATCACACATTGTATTTTGAAAATCAATGAGATACAGTATTTACTGTAGTTGATTTTAATAAACTAATCATGATGATTATGGAGGAGACAAAATGAAAAAGTTAACAGCTCTACTTTTAAGTTTGGTCATGGTCGTTTCTCTTTGCGCTTGTGGCGGTGCAGAGAAGGCTGAAGGATCCTCTAAGGTGAAGGCAGGATTTATCTTCCTTCATGATGAGAACTCCACTTATGACTTAAACTTCATCAACGCAGCTAAGGAAGCATGTGATGCTTTGGGCGTTGAATATCTTATGAAGACAAACATTCCCGAAGGTCAGGAATGCTATGACACAGCTTGCGAACTTGTTGATGCAGGTTGCAACATTATCTTTGCAGACTCTTTCGGTCATGAAGATTTCATGATCGAGGCAGCTAAGGAAAACCCGAATGTTCAGTTCTGCCATGCTACAGGTACAAAGGCTCATACAGAAGGTCTTTCCAACTACCATAATGCATTCGCTTCAATTTACGAAGGCCGTTACCTTGCAGGTATCGCAGCAGGTATGAAGCTTAATGAGATGATCGATGCAGGTACTATTACAGCAGATCAGACAAAGATCGGTTATATCGGAGCTTATACATATGCAGAAGTTATTTCCGGTTACACCTCATTCTTCTTAGGCGCTCGTTCCGTTTGCCCTTCGGCTACAATGGAAGTTACCTTCACAGGTTCATGGTATGATGAGACCGCTGAAAAGGAAGGCGCTAACACACTTATTAATGACGGTTGTGTACTTATCAGCCAGCATGCTGACTCCATGGGTGCTCCTACCGCATGTGAGACCGCAGGCGTTCCCAACGTTTCTTACAATGGTTCTACCGCAAGCGTTGCTCCCAATACCTTTATCGTATCTTCTAGAATCAACTGGACTCCTTACTTCAAGTTTGCAATTGAGTCCGTAAGAGACGGCAAGGCTATTCCCGCTGATTACACCGGTACGATCGCTACAGGTTCCGTTGTTCTTACAGATCTCGGTTCTGCTGCAGCAGCAGGTACTCAGGAAGCGATCGATAAGGCTAAGGCTGATCTTCAGTCCGGTTCACTTCATGTATTTGATACAGCAACCTTTACAGTAGGCGGCGCTAAGCTTGATTCTTACAAGGCTGATGTTGATACCGATGCAGCATACGAAGGCGATCACGAAGTTATCGTTAACGGCTTCTTCAATGAATCCGGCGACGGCTTCCGTTCAGCTCCTTACTTCGATGTACAGATCGACGGCATCACACTTCTTGATACCGCATTCTAATATTTTCAAAAGGAATTTAAAAAGGCTGTCGCTTTTGCGGCAGCCTTTTTTGATCCTATTTTTTTATTTTATGGATGAGCTTATCCGCAAGTTTGGTAAGCTTTTTTGAAAGTGTGATAAGCGGTTTGTTGATCACGGCGGAGATAGCGACGGTTATCGCAAGGCAGATAACAAATACGATCAGAAAGCTTATGTAATAGGGTTCAATGTTTATCTTAGCGAAAAGCCATCCCCCGATCCTTTTTTGTATCACAACATGAGTTAAGAAGATGCTCATACTGATGCTTCCGATATATGCCAAAGGCTTAAATGACATCAGTTTCTTTACGGGCTTACAATAGTTTACCGATAATATACCGAACATTGCCACAAGGCCCATCTGCATAAATTTCCATTTGCTTTCTTCTGCCGGAAGAGTTACATACAAAAGAATTGTTGCTATATATAACAGCCATTTGTATTTTAGATCCTCAAAGTTTCGTATAACGATATAGACGATATTTCCGAGTACGCACACAAGTACCCACACATCCGCAAGTGCGATATACATTGCAATGAGTTCGATTATCACCGTTCTTGCATCGGACCTGTATGCACCGTTAATATATGAAAGAACGGAAGCCGCAAAGAAATATCTTATACACCAGAAGGTAGGATAGATCAGATCGTTTAAAAGAAAACTGTCTGAAATTACCTGTAAAACAGCCCTAGCGCTTATACCGTTTTTTGGAATATTAAGGGCCACGATCAAAGAGTTGATCATGAATGCCGCCAGAAAAAAGTAGATGTATCTGTTTAAGGAATTAAGAAAAACACGTTTTCGCCTTTCGCCTGTTTTGTATGCGAAGAAGCCGACCAGCACGGAAAGTATCGCCGCGCCCATTTTTGCGTCCAGAAACTGTGTAAATAAGAAAGTTTCGTATACCAGCCAGTCTTTGTGATATGTCGCTATGAAATGTCCCACAAATATGGATATTATTGCCAGGGCTTTGTGAGTATCAAGCCACAGGATCCTTGAATCCTCAGATCGTTCTTTTACCTGCATATACTCTCCTTTTTATAAAACAGAGCCATCATATCATACATTCTTTAATTTTTTTTAAAATTAGTCTAAAGAAAAAGAGCATTTTACTTGCTAACGGGTGGTAATTTATGTAAAATTTAACGGGGTGGAAATTTGCCCCTTTTTGTATTTGATAAAGGAGATTTGCAGTGGAAAAGAAGACAGCGGCAGTGTCGCTACGTAACATTACAAAGACTTTCGGCTCCGTTATCGCCAACGAAAAAGTAGACCTTGATATATACAAGGGCGAGATACTGGCACTTCTCGGCGAGAACGGTTCGGGTAAAACAACGCTTATGAATATGCTTTCCGGCATATATTTTCCCGACGAAGGTCAGATCTTTATAAACGGACAGGAGGCTGTGATCGCATCACCCAAAGATGCATATGATTACGGTATAGGTATGGTGCACCAGCATTTTAAACTGGTGGATGTTTTGTCGGCAGCCGAGAATATAATCTTAGGTCTTCCCGGAAAACTTAATCTTAAGGAAGCCTCGGCCAAGATAAGGGAGATCTGCGACCGTTACGGATTTGAAGTCGATCCCGATCAGAAGATATATAACATGTCCGTTTCTCAGAAACAGACGGTTGAGATCGTTAAGGTTTTATACAGAGGAGCAGATATCCTTATCCTTGATGAGCCTACCGCAGTACTGACCCCTCAGGAGACGGAGAAACTGTTCAACGTTTTACGCAAGATGCGTGAAGACGGTAAGGCCATAGTTATCATTACACACAAGATGCATGAGGTTGAGAGCCTCTCCGACAGGGTTGCGGTTCTTCGCCGCGGTGCATATGTGGGAGATATGCTTACAAAAGATACAAATGCTCAGGAGATGACCAATATGATGGTAGGTCGCTCCGTTACCTTAAATATAGAGCGCCCCGAGCCCGTTGATCCGAAGCAGAGGATCGCCGTAAGAGGTCTGTCCATAAGAACTTTGGACGGAATACTTAAACTCGACGATGTTTCTTTCGACGCATACAGCGGTGAGATCCTCGGTATTGCCGGTATTTCCGGCTGCGGACAGAAAGAACTTCTTGAGGCGATCGCGGGACTTCAGTCAGCGGAAGCCGGCAGTATTTCATATGTATATGACGACGGACGAAAGGAAGAACTTTTGGGCAAGGATCCTTTAAAGATCCAGGAACTCGGCGTAACGCTTTCGTTTGTGCCCGAAGACAGACTGGGTATGGGTCTTGTCGGCAACATGGATCTTACCGATAACATGATGCTTCGTTCTTTCAGAAGAGGATCGAGTGTATTTACTGACAGAAAGGCACCTGAGAAGCTTGCCGAAGAGGTGGTGGAAGATCTTGAAGTTGTGACTCCGGGTATTTCGACTCCGGTAAGAAGACTCTCCGGCGGTAATGTTCAGAAGGTTTTGGTCGGACGTGAGATAGCATCCGCTCCAAAGGTATTGCTTACGGCATACGCGGTAAGAGGCCTTGATATCAACTCTTCTTATACAATATATGATCTTATAAACAGGCAGAAGAAGCAGGGCGTGGCTGTTATATTCGTAGGCGAAGACCTTGATGTTCTTCTTCAGATATCCGACAGGATATTGGTGCTCTGCGGCGGAAAAGTCAGCGGAATAGTGGACGGCCGTACGGCAGATAAAAATGAAGTCGGCTTAATGATGACACAGGTGGGAGGCAGGAAAGATGACAAGTAAAGTAAAAGAACCCTTATTCCACATTGTCAAGCGCGACAACATTTCAAAGAAGCAGGAGTGGATAATACGAGGTGCGGCTATAATCGCGGCACTTATCGTATGTGCTTTGATCACTACGATCCTTACCGGTGATAACCCCATTAAAGTATACGGTACCATTATTTCGGGCGCGTTCGGAAGTGCGAGAAAGACATGGGTAACACTTCAAAACCTTGCGATCTTGCTTATAATTTCACTTGCGCTTACGCCTGCATTCAAGATGCGATTTTGGAACATCGGCGGTGAAGGACAGGTGCTTATGGGCGGTCTTGCCGCAGCATCTTGCATGATCCTTTTGGGTGACAGACTTCCCAAAGGTTTAAGCGTTCCGAACTGGTTTGTAGTAGTGCTGATGATCGTAACAAGTCTTCTCGCAGGTGCGATCTGGGGATTTATACCCGCAATCCTTAAAGCCAAGTGGAATACGAATGAAACACTTTCCACCCTTATGATGAACTATATCGCCACACAGCTTGTGGCATATTTTACGATAGTATGGGAAGTTCCCAAAGGTTCGGGAAAGATCGGTATCATCAACCAGAATACAAACATAGGCTGGCTTCCCCAGATAGGAAATAAGTATCTTTTAAGCATAATCGTTGCGGCGGTCATCACCGTTGGCATGCTTATCTACCTAAATTACAGTAAGCATGGTTACGAGATCGCGGTTGTCGGCGAAAGTGAGAAGACCGCAAGATATGTAGGTATGAAGGTCAAGAAGGTCATTGTACGTACAATGCTCTTATCCGGTGCATTATGCGGACTTGCCGGACTTTTACTGGTCGGAAGCATCAATCATACAGTCACGACTACGATCGCAGGCGGTCAGGGCTTTACAGCTGTTATGGTCTCCTGGCTTGCAAAGTTCAATCCGATAACAATGGTATTTACAAGTCTGCTCATCGTATTCTTGGGGCGCGGTGCAAGTGAGATCTCCACGGCATTCGGCTTAAACCAGTCGTTTTCGGATATATTAACGGGTATCATTCTTTTCTTCATAATAGGATGTGAGTTTTTCATTAACTATAAGATCAACTTCAGAAAAAAATCCAAAGAGGAGGTAAAAGAAAATGTTTGATATAGTTGCATTTATACCCCGTGCCGTCGGGCAGGGCATCCCTCTTCTTTACGGTAGTACAGGTGAAACTCTTACACAGAAATCGGGTAACTTAAACCTTGGTATTCCGGGTGTCATGTATGTGGGCGCCATAAGCGGAGTAATAGGTGCGTTCTTTTACGAGAATTCCGTGCCTGCGGGTGAATCCTTAAACGGTTTTCTTGCAATATTCATCCCGCTTCTGTGTTCACTTGTCGGCTCGCTTCTGATGGGACTTTTATATTGCTTTTTGACGGTTTCGCTTCGTGCCAACCAAAACGTTACCGGTCTTGCGATGACCACATTCGGTGTGGGTTTCGGTAACTTCTTCGGCGGCTCGCTCATCAAGATAGCCGGTGCGGATGTGCCTTCGATAGCGTTGTCAAAAACAAGTTTATATTTCAGTGCATCGCTTCCGTTTGCGGGAAAGCTCGGGTGGTTCGGAAAGGTGTTTCTTTCATACGGATTTCTGGCTTATATAGCGATCATCATCGCATTTACCGCTTCTGCGATACTTAACCATACAAGAACAGGCCTTCATCTGCGTGCGGTAGGTGAAAGCCCAACAACTGCCGATGCGGCAGGTATCAACGTAACGGCCTATAAGTATTATTCAACGTGCATAGGCTGTATGATAGCGGGGCTCGGCGGCCTTTATTACGTAATGGATTATGCCTGCGGCGTATGGTCAAATGATGCTTTCGGCGACAGGGGCTGGCTTGCGATCGCACTTGTAATCTTTACGATCTGGAAGCCCAATGTGGGAGTTATAAGTTCCATTCTTTTCGGCGGTCTTTATATCCTGTATCTCTATCTTCCTACAGGTATGGATCATATGGAATATAAGGAACTTTACAAGATGATCCCTTATATTGTAACTCTTGTGGTCCTTGTGATCACGAGTATGCGCAATAAGCGTGAGAATCAGCCGCCCGCATCGCTCGGTCTTCCTTATTTCCGCGAGGAAAGATAATGAAAGTTTATGTGATCCGTCACGGTACGACCGACTGGAATGCCGAAAAGCGGCTTCAGGGCAACAGCAACACAAAGTTAAACGAAAAAGGAAGAGACCAGGCGCGCATAACCTCGGAAGCCCTCAAAGATATTGATTTTAAGTACATTTTTTCCAGTCCTTTGGACAGAGCATATGAAACAGCGTGTATACTTAAACGTGATCGAGATGTAGAAGTCATCAAGGATGACAGACTTATCGAGATGGGTTTCGGTGTCGATGAAGGTGTGACTTTTGAAAAAAGAACGCCGGGCTGCAATGTGTTTTTTGAAGCTCCCGGTGAGTATGTGCCGCATGAGACCGCGGAATCGATAGAAAGTCTTTTTGAGCGCACGGCTGACTTCATTTATAACGTTTTGGTGCCGCTTTCGGAAAAGGAACCCGATGCCAAAGTGCTTATAAGCGGTCACGGCGCCATGAACAAAGGACTCATGGGTGTTTTTCTTAAAAGAGACAAGGCCCGTTTCTGGGACGGAGCTTGGCAGAGAAACTGCAGCATCACCACTTATGAAGTTAACGGCAAAGATTTTAAGATGCTTGAAGACGGATTGAATTTTTGCGGGCTTGATTGACGGACTTTGTTTTTGCCGAATAAGGTTTGAATCTTGACATCCCGTATAATATAATCAGAAATATAATTTTTTACAAATATCATATTATTAGGAGGCGCTCTATGTCAGACGCAAGACAGAATTATTATGAAAGCAGCGAAAACATAAGACCCGATTCCATGGTCAGGATCGAGACAAAGGAACAGGCTGATAAGTTTATCGAAGAGCAGGTAAAGGCACTTCGTGCACAGATCGGTGACGGAAAAGTTCTTTTGGCCCTTTCGGGTGGTGTTGATTCGTCGGTTGTGGCAGCATTACTTATCAAAGCAATCGGCAAACAGCTTACCTGTATCCATGTTAACCACGGTCTTATGCGTAAGGGCGAGAGCCAGATGGTTATCGATGTATTCGAGAAGCAGCTTGGTGCAAACCTTGTATATATTGATGCAACGGACAGATTTTTGGATCTTCTTGCAGGCGTGAGCGATCCTGAACAGAAACGTAAAATAATAGGCGGCGAGTTCATAAAGGTATTTGATGAAGAAGCCGCAAAGATCGAAGGCGTAGGCTTCCTTGGCCAGGGCACGATCTACCCCGATATCCTTGAGAGTAAGGACGGTATCAAAGCTCATCACAATGTAGGCGGACTTCCCGAAGAAGTTAAACTTGAGCTTGTAGAGCCTTTGAAACTTTTATTTAAGGACGAGGTAAGAGTAGTCGGTGCAGCACTCGGACTTCCCGATGAGATGGTAAACCGCCAGCCCTTCCCGGGACCCGGACTTGGCGTAAGATGTACGGGCGCCATCACAAGAGATCGTCTTGAGGCACTCCGTGAATCCGATGCAATCCTTCGAGAAGAGTTCAAGAATGCAGGCCTTGATAAGAAGGTTTGGCAGTACTTCACCGTAGTACCCGATATGAAGGCAACAGGCGTCAAAGACGGCAAGCGCGCATTTGAGTGGGTATGTATCATTCGCGCAGTCAACACCAAGGATGCAATGTCTGCCACTATAGAGCGCGTAGACTGGGAACTTCTTGAAAAGATTTCCTATAGGATTACTCACGAGGTTAAAGGCATCAACAGATGTTTGTATGATCTTACAGCGAAACCTACCGGGACAATAGAATTTGAATAAGCTACAAGCCGAGTAAACGACAATAAAAGCGTCTGGCAAATTTATTTGCCCGGGCGCTTTTTATTTGTCGTTTATTGGGCGCCGGCCCACAGCGAGTAAACGCGCAGAGTTTACGAGCTGCGGCTTGTAGCGACAAGTTCGCGATGTACATGGGCGCCGGCCCACAGCGAGTAAACGCGCAGAGTTTACGAGCTGCGGCTTGTAGCGATATAATAAATTATACGTTGACAACGTATATTATGACGCTTGAGGAAAATGGGCAAATACAAGACGAAGAATCGATAAGGGGGAAACGTGCAGATGACAAATGATAAAGTTCAGCTATTTGAGGATTAACCAATAAGGACAGCTTGGGTTGAGGATGAGGAAGAATGGTATTTTTCAGTTGTGGATGTAGTGCAGGCATTAACAGAAAGCGCGGATTGAAGAAGTAATAGATCCAGAGTTGACTATCGAGAGGAATATGAGAATTAGAAACTTCCGGGAGAGTTTACTGCGATAGCAATAAAGCGTTGAGTAAAGTTTCGTTATAATGATTCTTTCTATATATCACAGCGCAGATATTCGTTATCATTCTTTTTGTAAGGCGCCGATACATAAAAAAGCAAAAACGAAAGGATGATAAAAATGAACAGAGATATATTTATAAAGAACCTGACCGGTGACAGGATCAAGATGAGTCCCAAGGGCAGATGTGCCAATGAACTGACGGTTGAAGAGTTCGAAAAAGGATATGAGTGCTTTTTCGATATGATCTTTGAGATCGCGGCTACGGATGTTTCTTCATTAACAGGCTATGGGGAATTTAACGAGGATAATAAAGCACCTTATGCCACTTTTGAGGAGTTTGTACGTGAGACATTCAACGAGGATCAGGAAGGCTACTGGCACAACTGGACACAGATGTTTGAAACAACATTTTTAAAGAAAGATTATTTTGATAAGATATATGCTAAGATCATGCAGTATGCACCTTTTTGCGAAGGTCAGAGATTCCTTGCAAACAACAACACCTTCTTTGTTAACACGATCGTGGATGATGCGGGAAAAGTATATTGCGCAGATTGGGGCCGTGCCGGGATAATGGATTATATGATGGATTTTGCGATCCTTGATCTTAATAAGCCATATCTTCTGGTTCCGGAAAAACTGTACGAATATGCAGGGAGAAAAAATATCGAGATAAAGGATTTTAAAGAACGTTTTCTGTGTATGGCATTTTTTAAGGGACTTCACACACTTATGTGGCATGCTTCCATCGATGATCTTGAGTCATGCGAATCCATCACAAAATCGATAAATGAACTGGAAGAGCGCATGAACAGACTGGTTAAATAAAGATGAAATATGAAAACGCGAAGGATATTCTCCCCGCCAGCCTTTTGAAAGAAGTGCAGAAGTATGCGGAAGGAAAAGCCATCTATATACCTAAGCTCGAAAAAGCAAAGGGCTGGGGAGAAGCATCCGGTTACAGGGAAAAACTTAATAAAAGAAATGCGGTCATCTGCAGCAGATATGCTGCAGGTGTCGGCATTATTGAACTGGCTGAGGAGTTTTATCTTTCACCCGAATCTATCAAGAAGATCGTATATGGTAAGAAAATAAACCTTCCTGAGTATTCACCGAGCATTTACTCTGCAAAGCAGTATTCGGATGCCGGAGTAGGCGAAGAATGGGTAAGGATATATCTGGAAAATGATGGCTTGGAAACACCGGACGGATCAGAGTTTTTTCTGTCGGAACTTGTGAAGATCCCACTTAGGCTTATAGAAGATGATGCCGATACGGTAATTAAAGAAGAACCGGGCGGATACACAGATGTACCGTTGATCGCTTTATTTGAGGGCCACAGATTCAGAAGTTTCTGTGGAGAAGAATATCTTGCTTTGCTGAGAAAGGAAAAGAAGAACGCTCACTGGGCTTTTATTTTCGTGAGCCACAAGGAGTA
>JAEEMP010000022.1 GCA_016283275.1 Lachnospiraceae bacterium | reverse complement strand
TATTAAAAGTGCTCCGCCTTCGCCCATTGAATAGTTCTTGGTCTCATGGAAAGAAAAACATCCGAAATCGCCGAATGTACCCAGAGCCTTCCCTTTATATGTGGACATTATGCCCTGTGCAGCATCTTCTATAACAAATAAGTTGTGGCGTTTTGCGATATCCATTATCGTATCCATCTCACAGCCCACGCCCGCATAATGAACCGGTGCGATACATCTGGTCCTGTCCGTGATCGCATCTTCTATAAGCTTTTCATCAATGTTCATGGTATCCGGACGGATATCCACAAAGACTATCTTTGCTCCTCTAAGTACAAAAGCGTCTGCCGTTGAGACAAAAGTATATGCCGGCATTATGACTTCATCGCCCGGTTTAATATCCGCAAGTAAAGCGGCAAGTTCAAGTGCATGCGTGCATGACGTTGTAAGTAATGCCTTGTGAGTGCCGGTTCTTTTTTCAAGCCACTCACTGTCCTTTTTTGTAAATTCACCGTCGCCGCAGATCTTCATGTTGTCGACTGCCTGCTTGATGTAATCCATTTCTTTGCCCGTAAAAGGCGGTACGTTAAATCTGATCATTATTCTCCACTCCCCGGAAGCCAGAATTTATATCCCAAACCATCATATACTTCCGTATAGTTATATTCATTAAGGAAATTCTTAAGAATCTCTTGTTTATAGCCTTCTTTATCAAGATAAAAATCCGTGATCACCACGACTTTGTATCCCTTTCCTTGGATCTCGGTCTTTAGCCTTTCCATCTCTTTTTCAAACTTTTCGTTGGAATAAGAATCAAGACTCGGCCACGTCGACGAGATCGCGGGTTTTGAACGCATATAATATGCAAATCCCGGAACATCTCCGAATGAAAGAACGCGTGCACCTTCAAGATCCTTTTCGCCCCAGAGATCCGAAATGTCGGTATAGAGTTTTGCATACTCCCTTGATGTCTTCATACCCGCCATGACAGGATTGTTGTATACATAGGTATCCTGCCTGGGCTGTTTTTCCCTGAATGTAAACATTGTACCAAACAAAAACATATGTACAATATAGATCAAAAAAATAGTAGCAAGGCCGGTACGTAATACGTTAAAGCGTTTGAATTCTCCTATTTTAAAAAGAACATGTACAGCCACAGGATATACCAAAAACAGATTGTTGATGACCGAATAAAGGCTGTTGTTCGTGCCGAGCGGAGTAACAAATATCACCACAAGAGCCGAAACACAGAGCAATTTCTCGGAAGGTGTGATATTTTTAATAAACAGCGCCGAGAGCATGAGCACAATGCATATTATAAGCATTACCACGCCAAAAAGATACATCGAACTGTACGAGCGGAAATTATAGTCAAAAAGATCCGTCCTTTTAAACCACAGATAAATGATCGCAAAACCCAGAACGGCAATACCATGATATATATATTTAAATCTTTCGGGCAAAAAACCAAGTACCGTAAGCCCGATCGCACCTATGACCACCGGTATCATCCAATACCACACACAGGTATATGAATTGACAAGATTTCTTATCGTAAACAGCATGCCGTAACGGTGGCTTTCACCCGTCATTGCAAATAGTTCTTTTATTGCGGTGATATATTCGCCCAAGTGACCGGTCATCGCTATGATCCCGAAGACAATAACAAGGGCTCCCGCATAACCGAGTATGCAATATCCGGTTTTCTTTAATGTATCGACCGCTTTTCCTTTGACGGCAAAACAATAATACCATACCGAAACTATCAAGGCCGCCTCGCAAACATTCGGAAACCGTACAAAAACGTTTAATCCAAGCACTGCTCCCGCAGCAATAAGATATCCGTTTTTGCCGCATGTAAGACCTTTATACAAAAGTGCTGTCGCGATCGTAAACACATAATAGCTTAAATAATGATAAACACCGTAGGCCGGAGCCCAGCAAAGAGAAAGAGCAAGGACGAGTCCGGCAAAAACCGCAGCCTTGTCAAGTTTTGCCTCTTTGGTAAGAAAACGGTACAGCCACAAGGAAAATACAGCACGTATGATCCTTAAATATACACCGACTCCGAGCATGCAGCCGCCAAAAGGAAGATTAACGATAAACCGACCCAGAAAATTCGAAAACAGAGTCGAATAATACCACATACCGTCAAGGTCCCAAAGATATGTGAAATTACCGAGATTATATCCTGTGTCGGTAATCTCTATCCCTCGCCTAAAACCTATAAAGCTTATGAGCACAAGACATACGGGTGCCGATATATTGAGTGCTTTTAACGCTTTCGGTGAAATATTAAGTTTTTTTATATCAGATTTCTCCATTAAGTTTTTTATCCAATTCTGTTAAAAATATCGAAATTCTCTTACCCTCAGCCGCTTTTTCGACTGTTTTGAATATAAACTGCCTGATCATATCAAGACAGGCACATACAATATATACCATAACTGCCGAAGCTATGACCCACAGTACCAGGACTACAGGGTTTTTATCAAAAAGACCCGCAATTCCCAACCACTCAGGCCACTTAAATCTTAAGAATACGTGCTCATGGATCAGATACACTCCGAATGAACCCGCTGCAAAAGCTGATATCAACTTTCCGGTCTTATATTCTCTTTCTTTGGCATTTACAAAGGCAGTAAAAAGTCCTATCGAACCAATAAGTACAAAAACATGGTTATAATCGTACGATATGCGTTCCAAAAGTTCCAAATGACCCGTTTTTGCATACACAAACTGGATCGATAATTCTTCGATAAGTATCAAAAGCGAACACACAACGTAGGTTATAACTCCGCGCTTAACATCGTTAAAAAATTTAATGCCGTAAAGCCTTATATATGCCGCCACAAGGAAAAGCGTCATAAACCACAAGGCGCTGTATCCCTTATCGTCAATTTCAAAGGTCACAGGAAGCACCGACTTAAAGGCCGTTTCAAATATTAGTAAAAGGATGATCGTTATTAAATGAGCTTTCTTTCCTATATTTTTTACTCCGGTCGAAAGCACCGGAAGAAACAGGTAAAATACCACATAAGCCGTGCAGAACCAGTAACTTTCCATGTGAAGGGGAAGCAGGCATTTAAGAAGATCGTATAAAGATAAACTTCCCGTGATATTAAAGCCTATTGCTTTAAAAAGCAAAAGAAGCACTAACATTATTCCGACCGAATAATACAAAACGGTCAGGATTATCTCTAAAAGCCTTCCGCTCTTAAGCCTTCCCGAGGCCATAAAATAGCCTGTGATCAGCATATACATGTTAAGCCCGACTATCGCAAAGGATTCAAGTGCCCATGAGCCCAAAAAAGCGGCATTTCCGTTACCGAAATATAACTTTAAAAGCCCTCCCTTATCAAGGCCGTGAAGGACTATTATCATTATCATTGCAACTATACGGAGTATCTCAATGTTTAAGTTTCTTTTATGTGCCATCATTTCGCCCCCTTTACATCGCCGTCAAGCTTTTTAAGTAAAGCGGTAAGCTTTGATGCACTAAACAATTTTTTTACGCCCGAAAAAATAAAGCCGCGCAGGTAATCGACAACAGAGCCCATAAGATATACAAGCACCGACACTCCGATAACACCCGGCACAAACAGATACCACGGTGCGCCGGCAAGTCTTTCAAGGCCTATCCAGTGCGGCCATTCGTATCTTATAAGGCCGTGCTCATGCAAAAGGTATACACCGAATGAAAACGGTGCAAAAAAACAAATGATTTCAGCCCACACTCCTTTAATCTCAGGAGCATTGACGATGGCCATAAACAACGATACGGAGCTAAGCAGCAGGAAAATGTGATTGTGCTCGAGTGAAACTCCTATCAGGTCTTCTAAGCGGCCTGTGCGTGCATTTACAGTCACTATAAAAAATTGCCACAAAAACATCATAACAACGCATATAATATGGATAACATATGCCTTTAACGGCTTTTCAAGGAAACTTATCCCGTAAAGTCTTATATAAGCTGCGATCAGAAACATTACCAAGAACCAGATAAGATCATAGCCCATCTCATCTTCGGTAAGTCTTACCGGCAAAAGCGTCTTAAATGCACATTCAAAAATGAGCAAAAGCACGATGGCTGCACCCAATTGTGCCTTTGTCATATGTTGAACCCCCGCTCTTAATACAGGCGATAAAAGGTACAAAAGAACATAGGCAGTGCAAAACCAATAAACATTGTTATGGATCGGGAATATCACCCTTAATACTTCATAAGT
>JAEEMP010000002.1 GCA_016283275.1 Lachnospiraceae bacterium | reverse complement strand
TCCCATCAAGTGCATGACCTGGGTCGGAATAATATTCGATATTCTTGCGTTAGCACTTTTGATCGAGGTAATCGTCGAGAAATTCACGGTCGGGACGCCTATAGCCGGTTGGTCTTCGCTTATGTGCGTCGTATTGATCTCTTCGGGGCTTATCCTTACAGCGCTCGGTGTTTTGGGCGAATATCTCTGGCGTACGCTTGACGCATCAAGAACGCGTCCGCCGTTTATCATCGACGAGATCAAAAAACACGAAGAATAGTCTTTATAAGAAAAGGGCTGTGTTGCAAAAGCGACACAGCCTTTTATGCAGTCTTTTTAGGAATGAAAAGCATGATAAGAGCGACAGGTAAAAGAACAAGGCTTATGATCTGTGATGTGGAGAGTAAGCCGACATGGCCTCTTTCAATATCGCCTCTTAAGTATTCAAGGAAGAATCTCGCTATGGTGTAATAGATAAGGTATATTGCCACAAGTTTTCGCCCCGGGAGTTTGGTTTTCTTATAAAGAATATATAATACTCCGGCACAGATAAAGTTTAATAAAGCTTCGAGAAGCTGTACCGGAAAACGTGGTGCTTCGTTAAGATGGGGTGAAAGCGGATTATAATCAAAATGGCAGGCCAAAGGGCCGTCATATGCTATTCCGTAGCAACAACCGCCCAGAAAGCACCCGATGCGCCCGAATGCATGAGCAAAGGGTATGAAAGGAGCGATTATGCGGATAAGCGGTTCGAGTTCGACTTTGTACTGTCTGCAATAGATGATGATACCCAAAAGCGCTCCGATAAGCCCTCCGTAGAACACGAGACCGCCGAAAAGGTAGTTGAGTGCTTCAAGCTTGTTTAATTCCCATAGGGCCTTGTATATATCGAAATTTCGGATCACATTGGGTATCCTGCTTAGGAAAAAGAATATTTTTGCTCCGATACCTATTCCTATGATCATATATATTGCTGCATAAAGGACATCGTATCTGTCTTTGCCGTCTTTTTTGGCAAGCCGCATGGCAAATAGCACCGAAAGTGCCAGACCTGCGATGAATGAAAGCATATATGTGGGTATCGTGACTACGCCGAACAATCTTATCTGCGGAAACATATCAAAACCTTTATATAGACAAAAAAACAGCTGCAGAAGGATGACCCCTCTGCAGCTTTAAAATCCTTATCTTAGTTACCGAGGCTGTTAAGAAGATCGTTTAATTCCTGTAAAGCTTCATCGTAATCATCGGAATCATAATCCGAATAATCACTGAAGTCAGACCAGTCGATATCATCGAAATCATAATTGCCAATGTAATCCATGGCTTTCTTGCTTGCACATGAAGAACATACCGAGCAGGTGCCGCAACTGAATGTAAGTATAGATGCAAGGATAAGACCGATAAGGCTCATGATGAAGCCGCTCTTTCCCTTGGTGTTGTTTGAAGCCTTCTTAGCCTTAACGGAAAGAACAAGGCCTACGATACCTGCGACAACTCCGAGTAAAGCGGTTAAAAGGCAGGTAAAGGGTAAGCCCATCTTAGCTGCAAAAAGAGCATTTTTGCCGACTTTTGCGGACCAAATGAAGTACACGATCAGACTGATCAGGGTCAAAGCCAAAGAAGCAATGCCGCAGATAAGACCGGGTGTTTCATTAACGGGACCGCCCGCAAGCGGAGCCTGTGCATACTGAGGAGCCTGTCCGTAAGGAGCCTGTCCGTACTGGGGCTGACCCTGGAAACCGGGAGCGGGCTGAGGTGCAGGCTGTGCCTGATATGCGGGAGCGGGCTGAGGTGCAGGCTGTGCCTGATATGCGGGAGCGGGCTGAGGCGTGGGCTGTGCCTGGAAAACCGGAGCTGCGGGAGTGGGTTCGGGATTTGAGGGAATAGCCTCAGATACCTGACTTGCAGCTTCCGATACTGCTTTTTCTGCTTCATTAACTGTTTCCGTTACTGCTTCCTGAACAACGGGAGCGGGATTAACTGCCGGAGCGGATACGCCCTGAGGTGCGCCGCAAGTCGTACAGAATTTGCTGCCATCCGGAAGTTGTGCGCCACATTTTTCACAAAACATAATAAAATCCTCCTTTTGTAAAATAGATTACCAAGTACTTTTAGATTAACAGTAAATTAAAACTATTGCAAGAAAAGAATGACAATTTATCATGCTCCGCTCATCGCATGGATCCGCAAACATAGAGACATGCGACGCAGCACATAAGAACAAGTGCCGTGCATACAAGACCGATGATGTTAAGTATAAGCCCCGCAAGGCCCTTTTGATTGTTGGTTGCTTTTCGTACTTTGACTGCAAAAACAAGTCCCACGATCGATGCGGTTATTGCGAACGGAGATAAAATGATTACAAGTAATCCAAATAATCCAAGGCCGGATGCAAGTATTGATGTAATGCCGAGTACAAAAGAAGCTGTATCTAAGTTGTCGATCTTCTTTGCATCATAATACGGCTGCTGCGGCGGTATCTGATACGGCTGAGCCTGAGGTGATACCGAATACGGCTGCTGCGGCGCCTGATATGACCGGGTCTGAGACTGTGCCTGCTGATCCTGATAAGGAACCGCATCCTTTACGGGATACCCGCATGAGGGGCAGAATTTTACGCCTTCGGGAAAATTGTAACCGCATTTTTCACAAAACATATATACTCCTCCTGATTACCATAAAAGTATGTTTTATTCAGAGTATCAACATTTGCGGATATGTGCAACAGATTGCGGATTGAAAACTTGAAGTCGGATCGTTTTTTTACTATAATCGGATCATGGAAAGCCGAACTTATGTTTGCATCGATCTTAAATCATTTTATGCATCCGTTGAATGCATAGAAAGAGGTCTTGATCCGTTTACGACAAATCTCGTGGTAGCCGATCCCGAGCGTACGGACAAGACTATTTGTCTTGCGGTTTCTCCTGCCATGAAAAAGCTCGGTGTTCCGGGAAGGCTTCGTGTTTTTGAAATCCCGAAGAATATAGACTATATAATGGCTGTGCCGCGCATGCAGAAATACATTGAGGTATCCGCGGATATCTATGAGATCTACCTTAGGTATATAGCCAAAGAAGATATCCATGTCTATTCCATAGATGAGGTTTTTATGGATGTGACCGATTATCTTACGATGTATAACCTTTCGGCCAAAGAACTCGGTAAACGCATAATGGACGATATTTATGATCGAACGGGCATCACTTCCACATGCGGCATAGGCACGAATCTTTATCTTTCGAAGATCGCGCTTGATATCTGGGCCAAGCATGTTGACGATCATATAGGGATCCTTGATGAGGAAAGCTACAAAAAACTTTTATGGGATCATAAACCGCTTACGGATTTCTGGCGTATAGGACACGGAATAGCCGAAAGACTTGCAAAGAGCGGTATCACCACGATGCGGGAACTTGCCCATGCGGATGAGGATCTGCTATATCATCTTTTCGGCGTGGATGCCGAACTTATGATAGATCATGCGTGGGGACGGGAGACCGCGACCATCAAAGATATTAAGGCATACAGGCCGAAGAACAATTCAATTTCAAACGGGCAGGTTCTTTCGCGTGACTACGGACATGACGAGGGGAGGCTTATCGTGCGCGAGATGGCGGATCTTCTCTGCCTTGAACTGGTGGACAAAGGTCTTATAACCGAATCAGTAACATTATATATGTCTTACGGCGGAGTAAATAAAGGTCAATATACCGACGGAACCGCACGCCTTTCGGTGGCATCAAGCTCTTCGCGTTATATAATGGAATATGTGGATGCTCTTTATGAGCGCATAAAAGATCCGAAAAAGGACATAAAAAGAGTAAATCTTACTTTCAACAATGTTGTGGATGAGACAATGCGCCAATACGATCTTTTTACCGACCCGGCTGAGCTTGAGCGTGAAAACCGTATGCAGAAAGCGGTGATATCGATCAAGCACAAATTCGGCAATAATGCGATATTAAAGGGCATGAATCTTGAAAAAGGCGGCATGACGATAGAAAGAAACAACCAGATCGGAGGTCACAGAAAATAATGAATCCCAAAGAACGACCGAAGATGAACAGGGAAGACAGGGCAAAACAGTTTATGCCTTTTGCAGCGCTTAAGGGTTATGAAGAGGCGATAAGGGCAAGACAGCATGTAGTGGTGCCAAAGACCGATCTTTCGGAAGAAAGGCTTAATGAACTTGATGAGATTTTCAAAGATCTGTTAAAAGGCGATATGGTTACGGCTGTATATTACAGTGCTTTGGAAGAAAATTATCTTAAAGTTACAGGGATAGTGTCAAAGATAGATCCGGACTCAAGGATCATCAAGATCGTCAACACGACCATAAATTTTGACGACATATACGAACTTATCAAAGTTTGTGATAAAATAACGCCATGGCAATAAAATATGATCAAGAGGGTTTTAGTATGACAAAAGTATTTATCGACGGAAGCGAAGGGACGACCGGGCTTCGTATATTTGAGCGATTTGAGGGAAGGGACGATATCGAAGTCATGAAGATACCGTCGGAACTCAGAAAGGATCCCGAAGAGATAAAAAAGTATATAAACGCTTCGGACGTAACATTTTTGTGCCTGCCGGATAAGGCGGCAACAGAAGCGGTCGATCTTTGCGAAAACGAAAACACCGTCATTATAGATACTTCAACCGCACATCGTACGGAACCTAACTGGGCGTACGGATTTCCGGAACTTTCAAAAGAGCACAGGAATGCGATAAAGACAAGCAAAAGGATCGCGGTCCCCGGCTGTTATGCGTCGGGTTTTATAAGTCTTGTTTACCCGCTTGTAAAGGGCGGGATACTTCCGAAAGATTATCCTCTTGCATGCTTTGCGGCTTCGGGCTATTCCGGGGGCGGCAAAAAGCTTATCGCGGAGTATGAAGATCCAAAAAGAGAGGCAAAATACAGCTCTGCGAGAATGTATGCATGGGCGCAGTCGCACAAACATCTTAAAGAGATGAAGGCTGTTACGGGAATAGAAAGAACTCCTCTTTTCTCACCGTTTACGACCGATTATTACAGCGGGATGCTTGTGGAGATACCGCTTTATACAGATATGCTTTTATCTCATAAAAGCCCTGAAGAGTTAAGAGATTATCTTGCGGATTTCTATAAGGGAGAGGAATTCATACGTGTTAACGGGTTCGGAAAGGAAGCCGAAAGCGGCAATGTTCTTTTTACCGATACTCAATCCGGCTGGGACGGACTTGAAATATTTGTAACAGGTAACGAAGAGAGAACGGTAGTATTAAGCCGTTTCGACAATCTCGGCAAGGGCGCCAGCGGTGCCGCCGTACAGTGCTTAAACATCGTTATGGGTGTTGATGAAGCCAAAGGACTTAACATTTAAATGGAAGGCGTAAAATGAACATCGTTATTTTGTCGGGCGGTTCCGGAAAACGTCTCTGGCCGCTATCGAATGACATTCGTTCAAAGCAGTTTATCAAAATATTCAGAAAAGATTCGGATGACGAAGAAGTTAAATACGAGTCGATGATCGAGAGAATGTATGAGGGCATCTTAAAGGTGATACCTGATGCATCCGTTACGGTCGGAACCGGAAAGGCTCAGGTTTCGTCACTTATAAATCAGCTGGGTGCCGGAGTGGATATATGCGTGGAGCCCGCGAGAAGAGATACTTTTCCCGCGATCTGCCTTGCAGCCTCATATCTTAAGGATATAAAAGGCGTTAAGGATGAGGAGCCGATCGTTGTATGTCCCGTCGACCCTTTTGTGGAAGAAGGGTATTTTTTGACGCTTAAAAAACTCGGAAAAGCGGCAGAGGTGGGTGATTCGAATCTTTATCTTATGGGCATTAAACCTACATACCCAAGCGAAAAATACGGTTATATCTTAACCGACGGCAATAATGATGTGCGTGCTTTTAAGGAAAAACCGGATCTTGCCACGGCACAAAAATATCTTGAAGAGGGAGCTTTCTGGAACGGAGGAGTATTTGCGTTTAAACTTTCGTATCTGCTTAAAAAGGCACACGAACTTATTGATTTCACCGATTACAATGACCTTCATGATAAGTATCTGAGCATCGAAAAGATAAGCTTTGATTATGCGGTGGCAGAAAAAGAAAAATCAGTGTCGGTGATTCCGTATGATGGAGAATGGAAGGATCTCGGCACATGGAATACGCTTACCGAGGCAATGTCGGACAAAACTATCGGTGAAGCCTATACAGACGATACCTGTTCAAACACTCATATTGTCAACGAACTTGATATACCGATACTTGCCATGGGGCTTAAGGACACCGTTGTTGCGGCAAGTGCGGACGGAATCCTTGTAGCCGATAAGCATCAATCCAGCTATATGAAGCCGTACGTTGATAATATTGCGGGTCCGGTAAAATATGCCGAAAAGTCGTGGGGCAGTTACAGAGTAATTGATATTGAACCCGAGAGCATGACTGTCAAAGTAACGCTTCTTCCCGGCCATAAGATGAACTATCATTCGCATGAGCGCAGGGATGAGGTTTGGAATGTTCTTGAAGGTACGGGTACGGTGATCATAGACGGAGTAAGTTCGTCCGTTGTTCCGGGTGACGTCGTAAAGATCCCCGCGGGTGTAAAGCACACAGTCATTGCAGACACAATGCTTAAGATAATGGAAGTCCAGATAGGTACCGAAATTTCGGTAAACGATAAGATAAAGTATGACTTGTAGATATACTTTTGTTTGCAATTCATCGAATGTAAAGATACAGTATAATATATAAAAAGCGCCTCCCGATCTGTGACGGGAAGCGCTTCTATTGTTGCTATGATGATCTATTTGCCATATCCGTTGGGGTTGTTCTTTTGCCAGTTCCAGGCATCGGCACACATATCTTTAATACCGTATTGTGCTGTCCAGCCAAGTTCTTCTTTTGCCTTATCTGCCGATGCGTAGCATGTTGCAATGTCACCGGAACGACGGGGGCCGATCTCATAAGGGATCTTAACGCCGTTTGCTTCTTCGAAATTCTTTACTATATCAAGTACGCTGTATCCGTGACCGGTTCCTAAATTATATATCTTAAGTCCGCAGTTTTCTTTTATCTTGTTAAGAGCTTTTACATGACCTATCGCAAGATCGACTACATGGATGTAATCACGCACACCGGTGCCGTCATGAGTATCGTAGTCGTTGCCGAATATGGTAAGGTGATCGCGCTTTCCGATAGCGACCTGTGTAATGTAGGGCATCAGATTGTTGGGAATGCCGTTCGGGTCTTCGCCCATTGTACCGCTCTTGTGAGCACCGATGGGATTGAAGTAGCGAAGAAGGATCACGTTCCATTCCTTATCGGCTTTCTGGATATCGGAAAGAACCTGTTCAAGCATGGATTTGGTCCAGCCGTAAGGGTTGGTGCACTGTCCCTTGGGACATTCTTCGGTGATGGGTACAAATGCGGGATCTCCGTAAACCGTAGCGGAAGAGGAGAAGATGATGTTCTTTAAATTGTGCTTCCTCATTACATCCACAAGCGTAAGAGTACCTGCAATGTTGTTTTCGTAGTATTCCCAAGGCTTTTCAACGGATTCGCCGACAGCCTTAAGACCTGCAAAATGGATACATGCATCAAATTTTTCTTTGGAAAAGATCTCGTTTAATTTGTCGCGGTCCAGAATATCCGCTTCATAGAAGGTGACCTTTTTGCCTGTAAGCTTTTCGACTCTCTTTAGTGATTCGGGACTCGAGTTTGAAAGATTGTCCAATACGACTACTTCATATCCTGTGTTTAAAAGTTCCAAAACCGTGTGGCTGCCGATGTATCCGGCTCCGCCTGTTACAAGAATTCTCATACATTTTCCTCTCTTATTGTTTTTTTGCTGCAGAAAAATAACCTGTCGGCCATAGTGTAACTTCCGCATAAAAAATATGTTATAGTGTATTATAGCATTTTTAATAAAGAGAAACGAAAAAATTTCTTAAATGAGGTACATATGTCGGGAACACTGTATGTGGTGGCAACACCGATAGGCAATTTAAACGATATGACTCCGCGCGCGGTCGAGGTATTGAAAAGCGTTGATCTTATAGCGGCGGAGGATACAAGAAATACCCTTAAATTATTAAATCATTTCGATATCCACACCCCACAGACCGCAAATCATAAATTCAACGAGTCAAAAGTCGTGGACAGACTTATAGGCGATCTTATGTCGGGAAAGAACATAGCGGTCGTGTCGGATGCCGGGACTCCGTGTATCAACGATCCGGGATTTGTACTTGTAAAAGCTGCGGCAGATGCGGGTATAACCGTTGTGGGAGTAAGCGGAGCCTGTGCTGCGGCAACAGCCGTTTCTGTTTCGGGGCTTCCTTCCGACACATTTCATTTTATGGGGTTCTTTCCGAGGGAAAAGAAGGATGCGCTTAAGATTACCGACTTTATAAAGAGTACGGTAAAAGACCTTTATATCTTTTACGAATCTCCTTTAAGGATCAAAAAAACGCTTGAGATGATCAAAGAAGAACTACCGACGGCGCAGTTGTGCCTGTGCAACGACCTTACAAAGGCACATGAGAGAATATACAGAGGTGATCCTTTTAGGGTTTACAATGAACTTATCGGTAATCCCAATGCCGAGAAGGGAGAGTATGCGCTTGTACTCTACTATGAGCCGAAGGCAAAAGAAGACGATGAGCAGAGCGTTCTTTCGCTTGAAGCACTTTTGGTGGACGAGATCGTAAAATGCGGTTGTACCATGAAGGAAGCGATCTCAAATGTCAGTGCGAACAAAGATATAAATGCCGGCAAGAAAGAAGTATACAATGCTTCCTTAAATCTTAAGAAAATATTCGGTGAAGAATAAACACATAAGTGGTTTTATGGTGGAAATTCAAAGGATATTGGAGTACAATATAACGTGATTTTGTATGACCGTTTGAGGAATTTTATGTATAAACACTTTTTAAAACGTGTATTTGACTTTGTGTTTGCGCTGTTGGGGCTTATTCTTTTGTCCTGGCTTTTTCTGATCCTGATCGTTTGGATAAAGCTTGATTCGAAAGGCCCCGTGTTCTTTAAACAGAAGCGTGTGGGTATACACAAGACACATTTTAATATTTTAAAATTCCGCACGATGAGGATAGATACACCGAAAGACATGCCCACGCATATGCTTAAGGATCCGGACAGATACATTACAAAGGCGGGTAAGTTTTTAAGAAAGACAAGCCTTGATGAGCTTCCTCAGATCATAAATATAATCAAAGGCGATATGGCCATCGTGGGACCGAGGCCGGCTCTCTGGAACCAGTACGATCTTATAGCGGAACGTGATAAATACGGCGCGAACGATGTTCTGCCCGGACTTACGGGATGGGCGCAGATCAACGGTCGTGACGAACTTGAGATCCCCGTGAAAGCAAAACTAGACGGCGAATATGTAAAGCGGATCGGCCTTCTTATGGATCTAAGATGCATATTCGGTACGGTCGTGTCGGTGGCAAAGCAGGACGGTGTTGTGGAAGGCGGCACCGGAGCGATGAAAAAAGATAAATGATATTCAGAATACATTTAAAAGAGGAGAATGTTTGAAATGAAAATTGCGGTAGTCGGTACAGGATATGTGGGAATGTCGCTGGCAACACTTCTGTCTGAGAAGAATACGGTTTATGCGGTCGACATCGTTCCCGAAAAGGTTGAAAAGATCAATAAAAGGATCTCACCTATAGCCGATAAGGAGATCGAAGAGTTTTTCGCTTCAAAGACACTTGATCTTAAGGCCATAACGGACGGCCCTTCGGTATACAAAGATGTTGATTATGTGATCATTTCGACTCCCACGAATTATGACCCGGTCAAGAACTATTTCGACACTTCTTCGGTTGAAAGCGTCATAAAGGCGGTCACGGAATCGGAGTCTTCGGCCACGATCGTTGTAAAGAGTACGATACCTGTAGGCTTCACCGAAAGAGTCCGTAAGGAATATAAAAACAACAATATAGTTTTTTCGCCGGAGTTTTTGCGTGAGGGTCACGCACTGTACGATAACCTTTATCCTTCGCGGATCATCGTCGGTGTTGATAAGGCCGATCCGGAACTTACAAAGAAAGCCGAAGATTTTGCAAAACTTCTTTGCGATTCCGCTTTAAAAGAAGACGTCCCGGTTCTTGTCATGGGGGCTACCGAGGCAGAGGCGGTAAAACTTTTTGCAAACACATATCTTGCACTTCGTGTAAGTTATTTTAACGAGCTTGATACCTATGCCGAGACCAGAGGCTTAAGCACTGCGGATATCATTAAAGGTGTAAGTTTGGACCCGCGAATCGGAGATCATTACAACAATCCTTCTTTCGGATACGGAGGCTACTGTCTTCCCAAGGATACAAAGCAGCTGCTTGCAAACTTTAACGATGTTCCTCAAAACCTTATCGAGGCCATTGTTAATTCAAATTCCACCAGAAAAGATTTTATTACCGACCGTGTCCTTGAAAAAGCGGGTTATTATGACGGATATTCGGGCCGCGGAGGTGTTCCGGGAAAGGACGTAACCGTCGGTATATATCGTCTTATCATGAAGGCGGGATCCGATAACTTCAGACAGTCCAGTATCCAGGGCGTTATGAAGCGACTTAAAGCAAAGGGTGCGACCGTTGTTATCTATGAGCCTACACTTAAGGACGAGGAGTTCTTCGCAAGTAAGGTCATAAAAGATTTTGATGAGTTTAAATCTTCCTGCGATGTCATCATAGCAAATCGTTACGATGCAAAACTTGATGATGTCAAGGATAAGGTTTATACAAGAGATATTTTCGCAAGAGATTAGACAGATTGGAGTAAAAACAGATGGTAGAAGAGATTTTTGCCGGCAAGACATTACTTATCACAGGCGGTACGGGTTCTTTCGGAAATGCCGTGCTCGACCGCTTTTTAAAGACGGATATCGGAGAGATCAGGATCTTTTCAAGAGATGAAAAGAAACAGGATGATATGCGTCACAAGTACCAGAATTCAAAGATCAAATTCTTTATCGGCGACGTACGTGACAGGGATTCCATTAAAGCTGCAATGCATGGAGTCGATTATATCTTTCATGCGGCAGCCTTAAAGCAGGTTCCGTCATGTGAGTTCTTTCCGCTCGAAGCGGTAAAGACAAACGTGATCGGTACGGATAATGTTCTTACCGTTGCGATCGAAGAAGGGGTTAAAAAGATCATATGCCTTTCCACAGATAAGGCAGCGTACCCCATAAATGCCATGGGAACTTCAAAGGCAATGATGGAAAAGGTTATCGTGGCAAAGTCGAGAACTGTAGAGCCCGAAAAGACCACGATCTGTTGTACACGTTACGGAAACGTTATGTGCTCAAGAGGATCGGTCATCCCGCTTTTCATCGATCAGATCAAGGCAGGCAAGCCATTGACGGTTACCGAACCCACAATGACAAGATTTATCATGAGCCTTGAGGAAGCCGTAGAACTTGTTCTTTTCGCTTTCGCAAACGGTACAAGCGGAGATATCATGGTTCAGAAGGCTCCCGCATGTACGATCGGAGTCCTTGCCCAGGCTGTAAAAGAACTCTTTGATTACAGCGGAGAGATCAAGGTTATCGGTATACGTCACGGCGAAAAATTGTATGAGACACTTCTTACCGACGAGGAATGTGCGCATGCCTTTGATATGGGTAATTATTTCAGGGTACCGGCCGACAACAGGGATTTAAATTACGACAAATACTTTACTCAGGGTACACTCGAAAAACCCAAGCTCACAACATTTAATTCAAACAACACAAAGCTTCTCGACGTGGAACAGGTCAAAGAAAAATTGCTGACTTTACAGTATATCCGCGATGAACTTGAAAACTATAAGGAAATGAGATAATGAAGATTCTTGTAACCGGGGCGAAAGGTTTTGTGGGTAAAAACCTTGTGGCTGAACTTAATAGAACAGGCAATCACGAGATATATGAGTTTGATATAGACACTCCGATCGGGAAACTTGATGATTTCTGTAAAGACTGCGAGTTTGTCTATAATCTTGCGGGAGTCAACAGGCCAAAGGATCCTGAAGAGTTTATGGAAGGTAATTTCGGGTTTGCCACGACTCTTGTGGATACTCTTAAAAAGTATAAGAATATCTGTCCGGTCATGGATTCGTCTTCTGTTCAGGCAGCCCTTGAGAATCCTTACGGCAAGAGCAAAAAAGCCGGGGAAGATATGCTTTTTGCTTATGGCCTTGAGACGGGTGCACCCGTATACATATACCGTTTTCCGAATATTTTCGGGAAGTGGTCCAGACCCAATTACAATTCCGCGGTTGCAACTTTCTGCAACAATATAGCCAACGATCTTCCGATAACCGTCAATGACAGGAGTACAGTTATGCATCTTGTATACATTGACGATGTTTTAGAAGAACTGCTTCAGGCACTTGACCGTCATCCGCATGTCAACGCTGACGGTTATTGTTATGTTCCGAAGGTATATGAGGTAACTCTCGGTGAGATAGTAAATCTTCTGTACTCCTTCAAGGAAACGCGAAAGAATTTTATGATCACCGATATGACCGAGGGTTCTTTTGAAAAAAAACTTTATGCGACATATTTAAGTTATCTGCCTCCTGAGAAATTTTCTTATCCGCTTGTAATGCATGAGGATGAAAGGGGAAGCTTCACAGAGATCTTAAAATCGGTCGACAGGGGCCAGGTTTCAATCAATATTTCGCACCCCGGCATCACAAAGGGCAATCACTGGCATCACACCAAAAACGAAAAGTTCGTGGTGGTAAGCGGTAAAGCCGTTATCCGTTTCAGAAAATACGGAAGTGATGAGATTACTGAAATTCACGTAAGCGGTGAGAAACTAGAAGTTGTGGATATACCTACAGGCTATACGCATTCGATCACCAATGAAGGAGATACGGATCTTGTAACATTAATGTGGTCTAACGAATGCTTTAATCCGGGAAAACCGGATACAATATACGAGGAGGTTTAGCTGATGGAAAAGCTTAAACTTATGACTCTTATCGGGACGAGACCCGAAATAATACGTCTTTCCGAAGTGATAAAAAGATGCGATAAGTATTTTGACCAGGTTCTGGTACATACAGGTCAGAATTATGATTATACATTAAATCAGATATTCTTTGAGGATCTGGGATTAAGGCAGCCTGATCATTATCTTGACGCGGTCGGAGGAGATCTGGGAGAGACCATAGGCAACATCATAGCAAAATCCTACAAACTTATGACTGAGATAAAGCCCGATGCTTTCTTAGTCCTCGGCGACACAAATTCGGCTCTTGCCGCTATTTCCGCAAAGCGCTTAAAAATACCGATCTTCCATATGGAAGCGGGTAACCGTTGCTTTGACGAAAACCTTCCCGAGGAGACCAACAGAAGGATCGTGGACCATATTTCCGATGTAAATTTATGCTATTCGGAGCATGCGAGAAGATATTTAAACGCAGAGGGTACGGCCAAAGAACGCACATATGTGACCGGATCTCCGATGGCAGAAGTCTTATCGGCCAATTTTGAAAAGATCCTTAAATCGGATGTGCTTAAAAGACTTGATCTTGAGCCTAAAAAGTATATCCTTCTTTCCGCACACAGGGAGGAGAATATTGATAATGAGCATAATTTTATGGAACTCATGAATGCGGTAAATGCAATGGCGGAGACTTACAATATGCCCATAATCTATTCGACGCATCCAAGGAGCAAAAAGTTTATCGAAGCAAGAGGCTTTAAATTCAATCCTCTTGTTCGTTCGCTTCAGCCTTTCGGCTTTTCGGATTATAACAACCTCCAGCTTAATGCTTTTTGTGTTGTTTCCGATTCGGGAACCCTGCCGGAAGAATCGAGTTATTTCAATGCAAAAGGACACCCGTTTGCGGCCGTATGTGTCCGTACGTCGACCGAGCGTCCCGAAGCACTCGACAAGGGCAATTTCATCCTCGGAAGCATTTCGAAAAAACAGGTACTCCAGGCCGTAGATATGGCAACCGAAATGATCAAGAACAATGATTTTGGTGTTGAGGTTCCCAATTATGCCGATGAAAATGTATCGGTAAAGGTTGTAAAGTTTATTCAAAGTTATACGGGTATCATCAATAGGATGGTATGGAGAAAAGAGTGATCTAAGGACGGGTTTGAGTATTGAACGATAAAGTGACGGCTTTTGTTAACAAAATATCTGCTTCAAAAATCTGGTATTATATTCAGAACATTCTGGTTGTCGGGCTTTTTATGTATTGCATAAAAGGTCTTACCGATTATGACAACGTGTTATACCAGACAAGGAAGAATCAAGCCGCAGCCAAAGGTTTATTTGCTTTTATGGCTATAGTTTTTATCGTTCGCAAGGTAAAACTTATCAACTGGCAGTCACTTGTCGCAACGCTCCTTTTTGTTCCGTTTTTGATCGAAAGAATGACATTCTGGAAAGAATCTCCGGATATTATAAATATCCTTAAGCCTCAGATGGCAGCGGAATGGCTTGCTTTAATGATCATTATCGATATGATCGTGTACAAGAATGTCAATGATCTTTTCAAGGGCGTAAATTACCTTCTTATCGTCTATGCGCTTTTGACATTCGGCATGTTGTACCGAAGAAACGGCAGGATGGATCCGGTCATTCTTGTGTTCCCAATGTTTCTTTTTGCTCTTGTAAAGATGGATGAAGAAAAGTGGGAGTGGTTTCTTAAAAGATTTATCGACAGCTGGTTTTTGATGTTTGTCTATGCGGTCGTGAGATCGTTTAGGGAAAGCCCTTTTAACTACAGACGTTTTTACGGGTACTTCTTAAATATCGGCCCCTTCGGCGTGTTTATGACGTGTGCATTTGTGGCAGCGATATTTGCGATTATTTACAGCAGGGAAAAATATGGTCGCAAAAGTTTTTTCTACATAGTAAGTGCGGTATGGATCGCGGTATGTTCATATATGCTCTGGATCATTGATACCAGGACCGTTCTTGCGGGTGCGGCATTTGCTCTTATCTTCCTTTTCCTTTTTGGGAGAAAAGACACTTCGAAGCCCAAGATGCGAAAAAGACTTATAGTACTCGGAGGCATTTTCGTTGCGGGAATCATAGTTACGGCAGTGATACTTATTCTTGCTCGAAATGAAAGTTCCGGTTATTGGTATGCAAAAGCGGAAGGCTCGATACTTGCGCCGTTTGCTATGATGATATCGAGATTTGCCGGGGCACTTAAGAGTTCACAGGGTGCCAACGGATGGGAGACGTTTGTAAATATTGTGGATCATCTTTCGTCCGGAAGAATTGAAATAGCTAGAGGTTACTCGGAATTCTTTAATTATGAAGGAAACGGTGCATTGGGTTACGAACTTCCGAGCGGTTACTGGGTATACAATGCTCACTGCAATTATGTACAGATACTTATCGAGTACGGATATTTTACATTGATAGAGACGCTGCTGTTTGTATTAATGTCATT
>JAEEMP010000021.1 GCA_016283275.1 Lachnospiraceae bacterium | reverse complement strand
TAAAGTTGTTTACTGTGTTGGGGGCGATTTCGGGGTAAAGTTCGACCTTTATTGTGCTGCCGCCCTTCATTTTAATTGTGACTATGGGGTTTGCCATGTTTGTTTACTCCTTGCAGGTGTTGGAAAAATATGGACGTATTCTATCATAACGGGGTAAAACATTCAATAGAAAAGGGCAGTTTTTTCTTGATTATTCTGTCAATCCACACTATAATCTATTAAGCGAATTTAAGCTATGAGGACGTACAATGGATATTTTTGATTATATGTCTTCGAAGAGCAGGGAGACCGAGGCACCGCTTGCCGCGCGCCTTCGCCCGAGAACGCTTGACGAAGTTGTGGGACAACAGCATATTATCGGACGTGACAAGCTCCTTTACAGGGCAATCAAAGCAGATAAGCTCTCATCGGTCATTTTTTACGGACCGCCGGGAACCGGAAAAACGACGCTTGCGAAAGTCATTGCAAATACAACCAGTGCTTCTTTTAAGCAGATAAACGCAACAACTGCGGGGAAAAAGGACATGGAAGAGGCAGTGGAAGAGGCAAAGGCGACGTACGGTCAGTACGGAAAGAAGACGATACTTTTTGTCGACGAGATACACCGCTTCAATAAATCCCAGCAGGATTTTCTGCTTCCGTTCGTTGAGGACGGGACCGTCATACTGATAGGGGCAACGACCGAAAACCCGTATTTTGAGGTCAACGGCGCTCTTATCTCGAGATCCGTTATTTTTGAACTTTATCCCTTGACAAAAGATGATATAAAGGTTTTACTTAATCGGGCAATTACCGACGGAGAAAGAGGACTCGGAATGTACCATCCGGTCGTTACCGAGGAGGCACTCGACTTTATCGCCGATATGGCTAACGGTGATGCGAGATCCGCGATCAATGCGATCGAGCTGGGCGTTCTGACAACCGAAAAAAATGCCGACGGAAAGATACATATTGACCTGGCCGTTGCCGAAGAATGCATACAGAAACGTGTTCTTAAGTACGATAAAGACGGGGACAATCATTACGACACCATATCTGCCTTCATAAAAAGCATGAGAGGATCGGACCCCGACGCCGCGGTCTATTACCTTGCAAGAATGCTTGAGGCGGGTGAAGAACCTGCTTTTATAGCAAGAAGGATAATGATCTGCGCATCAGAAGATGTTTCCAATGCGGATCCCATGGCGCTTATTCTTGCCACATCCGCCGCACAGGCGGTGGAAAGGCTCGGAATGCCGGAATCCAGGATCAGACTCGCTCAGGCGGCGATCTATGTTGAATGCGCGCCTAAGAGTAATTCATCAATCTGAGCGGTTGATGATGCACTTGCACATGTAAGGACAACAAAAACAGAGCCGATCCCCGCATATCTCCGTGATGCTCATTACAAGGGCGCGGGAAAGCTGGGGCACGGAGACGGCTACCTTTATTCTCACAACTTTCCGAATCATTATTCGGGACAGGAGTATCTTCCCGAAGAGCTTATTGGCACGAAGTTCGTTGAGCTTTCAAACCAGGGCAGGGAAGCGGAATTAAAGAAGTGGCTGGATAAACTGAAGAAAGGAAAGTAGTATGTTAAAAAGAGTTTTTGCGATCATCGGCGTGGCGCTTCTTGCGGCAGTCTGGATAATATACGGTATCGCGGCATTTACCGTCACGAAAAATACCGAAGGCCTGCTTTACGGGGCACTTGCGGTGACAATACTCGTTCCGATCGTCATGTGGTTTCTGATCAGAATGTACGATCTTGCACACAGAAACGACGATAAGAACATTTCAATGTCAGAAATGAGAAAGTATCAAAAAAGAATCAAAAACGGCGAATCACCCGAAAAGATCGCCGAAGAGATCGACAGGAAATATAATATCAATCAGGAGGATAAATAAATGTCATTACTTACAGACTGGAGAGACAACGCGTACTCAAAGGACACAAATACCAGGGAGGGACAGCTTTTCTGGGGCAACTATTTCAACATAGAGAAAGGCATCTACGAGAAGCTTCTTGCAAATCCCGATGAAGAGGTAAAGGGAACGGTCAAGTCGCTTGCCGAAAAATACGGCTGTGAACTCAGCATTATGGTTGGTTTTCTTGACGGTATCAACGATTCGCTGGTTAAGGAAAATCCCATCGAAGAGATGGATGAGAATACGGAAGTTTCTCTTAAGTTCGACAAGGAGAAGCTTTACTACAACATGGTAGGCGCAAGGGCTGACTGGCTCTACAACCTTCCCGAATGGGACAAGCTCCTCACCGAAGACAGAAGAAAAGAGCTCTATAAGGAGCAGAAAAAGTCCGGTACGGTTGTTGTCGGAAAGAAGGTTGGCAGGAACGATCCCTGTCCTTGCGGCAGTGGTAAGAAGTACAAATTCGGCTGCGGAAGAGAATGGCGAAAAACGATTATATAAACTACAAAACTTCATACAAGAGCAGATCGAGACAGAAGAGGGCCAGGCTTATACTGGCGCTCCTTCTTGTGCTTGCGGTAGCGCTTCTGTGCGGGTTTGGCATTTATTCGGTTTTACGGAACAGGATCGATGACAATACGGTGAACAGGATAAGGATGTTCTGGGAAAAACCTACACCT
>JAEEMP010000020.1 GCA_016283275.1 Lachnospiraceae bacterium | reverse complement strand
TCTGCGGAGAGATAGCAAAGCATTATCTTGACGGAGTACCCGAGGATGTTGCGAGGAAAAGTTCATTAAGAGATATCCTTAAAAAAGACGGACTTATCGCCCAAAGGGATAAATTTGTAAAGAGGGCCGAGAATGAGAAGGCCGCCTTAAAACTTGCAAAGCATATAACGGGCCGTACGGATTTTGACCGAAAATACACCGAAGAGGTTGCGCCCGATGCTACCTATTACTTCATGAATGAAACGCTTCGTCCCGAGTTTTACGAAGGAAAGTGGAACGAAGAGGAAGCCGATAAATATACGATATTTTTAAGTCAGGCCAACTATCCGGTAAAAGGTATGCACTATTTTCTCGAAGCATATCCTCGGATATGTGAAAGATTTCCCGAAGTGAAGATAAAGGTTGCGGGAGACCCCATCACAAGGCATGCAACTTTGAAGGAAAGGCTTAAACTTCAGAATTATGCAAGGTATCTTCTCGATCTTGAGGATAACGTGGAAAAACTTACCGGGAAAAGGCCGGATATTGAGTATCTCGGAAGTCTGGATGCCGAAGGGATGAAAGAACAATATTTAAAAGCCGGGCTGTTTGTAAATCCCTCGATCATAGAAAACTCGCCCAATTCCATCGGCGAGGCGATGCTTCTGGGTGTTCCGGTAATATCCTCGGCGGTCGGCGGTGTTCCCTCGATGCTTTCAAACGGCGAGGAGGGTCTTTTGTATGAGGCCGATGATATAGACAGGCTCATAAACTGTATCGGGATCATGTGGACCGATTCGGATGCCAGAAAGACCATGTGTGAAGCGGCAATTGTAAGGGCTTCAAAAACACACGACCCGAAGACCAATTATTCAAGACTTCTTGAAATATACAATTGTATTCTTAAGGAAAAGAACAATGAGTAAAGTGTGTATCATAACCGCAAGAGGCGGGTCAAAAAGAATACCGGGCAAGAATATAAAAGATTTTCTGGGCAAGCCCATAATCGCCTACAGCATCGAGGCTGCGATCGGAAGCGGTGTTTTTGATGAGGTAATGGTCTCTACAGACAGTGAAGAGATTGCAGAAATTGCCGAGAAATACGGTGCTGTTGTTCCTTTTAGGAGAAGCAGTGAGAACGCAAATGATTTCGCGGTAACCCGTGATGTCTGCAAGGAAGTCATAGAATCATATCGGGCGATCGGCAAAGATTTTGATATATTTGCATGCGTATATCCGACAGCTCCGTTTTTAACATCAAAGAAACTTAAAGAAGCTGTTGAAACGCTCGAAAGATCCGATGCATATTCGTTGGTGCCGGTGGTACAGTTTTCTTTTCCGCCGCAAAGAGGTGTTGTCATAAAGGATGGTCTTATGGAGTTTTTGCATCCCGAATACGCGCAGACCAGAAGTCAGGATCTTGAGACAGTGTATCATGACTGCGGTCAGTTTTATGTTGAAAGAACAGAAGCATTTCTTAGGGAGTTTACGCTGGTCACATCAAGGACCGTACCTTTTGTGCTTCCCGAGGAAGAAGTTCAGGATATAGACAATTATTCCGACTGGGAAATAGCTGAGATGAAATATAAGCTGTTTATGAAAAAGCAGTAAAATGTTTGGAGACTTTATGAAGGATAAAATTGTTTCAGCCCCGTTTATAGGGTCTGTAAGAAAATACAGAAAACTGCTTTTATCTGTGCTTTGGGTCACTTTTTGTTTGAGTTTTTTTATTTACCTTATCAAGACAGGAAGAATAGGTTATGAGACAAATGATGACGAATTCCTTGCATTGATATCTTCGGGGGTCTTCGGCAGGATATATGCGCATACCGCTTATAATAATATAATTTGGGGAGCAATCGTTGCGGCGCTTAGTTCATTGTTTCCGCTTCACAATTGGACGATCCTTATGTATTTAGGTTGTATACTTGCGGCGTATATAATGCTTGGAATCATCTGTATAGTCCTTACAAAAAAGAATATGATCGCTTCTGTTGTGCTCCCTCTTATCTTTGTGATGTCTACTTTCAGAACATTGATAATAAAAATGAACTACTCGAAAACGGGAGCCGTATTGCTGGGAACAGGTATTATTGTCCTGATCGCAACACTCGATACCGATGATTATAAAAATAAAGGATTAAAGATCATCAGGGTTCTTTCATACATTATGATATCAGTCGGATCACTTGTCAGAGCAGGAACGCTTATGGCGATCGTTCCTTTTTTTGCGATACTTATGCTGTATATTTTGGTCAAATACAGAAAGGATATAAAAGGAAGACTGTTTATTTTTATTGGAGTAAGCTCTTCGGTTTTACTGTTATGGCTGGTCGGATTTATTGTTTATCATGCAGATAGGGGCTGGTCGGATTACTGGAAATATCGGGATGTGATCGTTGAATTATATGATTATTACGGAATCCCGGATTACGAATCGCATGTTGAGGAATACGAAGAACTTGGTATAAATGAAAATGATGTCGCCCTTCTTGTTTCATGGCAGCATGGCGATATGGAATATTTTGATACGGAGAAACTCAGCAGACTTTCAGATATTTCAAAAGCCGAAAGACATGTGAACGTGGACGGAGAGTATATAGAAGATGTGATCCAGTCGGTCTTTAATCTGGCGGGCGAGTATACGATAGTATATGTTCTGTTGATGCTGGTCGTATTTGTTACTTTTGTGGGTGATCCGCGGATATTTGTCGCAGCACTTTGTGCCGTGGGGGTCTGTTTCGGAGAGATCGGATATCTTATATATAAGGGACGCTTTCCCGAGAGAAGTTTTATGTTGGTAATAATAGCAGCACTTTGCACGGTCATATATCTTTGCGTGAAAGGCTATGCTGATACGGAATTGAAATTTCCCGGTATCGTTTCCCTTGTACTCATCCTGCTTTTTGGATATTTCACTCTGGGCTTTGCCGATATTAAGGAAATTGAACCGTTTACGATAAAAAATCGCGACAATGTGACCCTGTTGGAATCGGAACTTATGTCGCATCCGGATAATCTTTATGTATGGGATGTTTTGTCGTTTTCCGATGCTGTTGAAGGATATGCAAGTCCATTTGAGCATTATTCTAAAAACTGGATGGGGAATTCGATCGTAACAGGCGGATGGATGGTGGGGTCTCCGATATTGGATAACGTTGCAAAGCCTTTCGGCGGCGCGGATAATCCATACAGATTGCTGGCTGAAGATCCAAATACTTATATGGTGATCGAAATAAATAATCCTATAGTTGATAAAAGCAGTGTAGAGCAATATATCAAAGACCATTACGCTCCAAATGCAACTTGCAAAACCGTCGAAGTCATCGGCGGATTTGAAATATTGCGATTTAAATAGAAAACACTTTTAAGCGGAGGAAAAATGTTCAGATTGTACGATAAGATCAATAACGGCGGCGTATACATTATAGCGGAAATGAGTGCCAATCATGCCGGAAAACTTGAAAATGCACTTGAGATAGTACGCGGTGCTGCCAAGACCGGTGCCGACTGTTTAAAGATCCAGACTTATACGGCCGATACACTTACGATCGATTGCGATAATGAATATTTTAAGGTTAAAGGCGGTCTTTGGGATGGATACAAGCTTCACGATCTTTATAACGATGCAAACACGCCTTGGGAATGGCACAAGGCCATTAAGGACGAGTGCGAGAAGTGCAGGATAGATTTTCTTTCAACACCGTTTGACAATACAGCAGTTGATTTTCTTAACGATCTTGGGGCGGAAGCTTATAAGATAGCAAGTTTTGAACTCCCCGACATCCCTCTTATCGAATATGCGGCTTCAAAAGGCAAGCCCATGATAATATCATGCGGAATGGGAACGGTGGAAGACATTAAAGATGCGGTTGACGCATGTCGCCGTGTCGGTAACGACAAAATAGTATTGCTCAAATGTTGCAGTTCATATCCGGCAAAATGGGAAGATATGCATTTAGCAAATATACCTGATATGAAAAAAAGATTTAATCTTCCGATAGGGCTTTCGGATCATTCGGAAGGAAGCCTCGCCGCAGTTGTGGGTGTATCAATGGGAGCTTGTGTGATCGAGAAGCATGTATGCATTTCACGATCCATCAAGACTGCAGACTCCGATTTCAGTATGGAACTACCCGAATTCGCCGATATGGTAAAGGCTGTAAACGATGCTCTTGTAATAGCCCGGGGGCCTTCATACGAACTTACGGAAAAAGAAAAAGGATCGATGATATTTAAAAGAAGCCTCTTTGCAGTTAAAGACATAAAGGCAGGAGAGCCGTTTACATCGGAAAATGTGCGTTCAATTCGTCCGGGATACGGTATTAAGCCCAAATATCTAAAAGATCTTTTGGGTAAACCTTCAAAGCGTGATATAAAGCGCGGAGAACCGCTTAAGGAAGAGGATCGTTTTTGATAAGGATACGATTATGAAGATACTTTGTTTGTACAATAATGAATGCGCTCTTCCGCTTTTTGACAAGATCCGAAAGCTTAAACATGAGACGGTACTCATGACGGAAAGATTGTCTCTTGATTATGTAAAAAGTGAAAACTTCGATCTTGCGGTAAGTTATACATACAGATACATAATTCCGGGAGACATCATAAAGGCACTGAAAGGGAATATAGTCAACCTTCACAATTCATATCTTCCGTATAACAGGGGAGCAGATCCGAATCTTTGGAGCTTTGCCGAAAATACTCCCAGGGGAGTTACCCTTCATTATATGGATGAAGGTCTCGACAAGGGCTATATAATAGTTCAAAGGCTTGTAAAAGAAGGCGACGGAGAAACATTAAAAAGCTCATATGACAATCTTGATAAAAATGCGCAAGAGATGTTTCTGGATGCATTTAAAAACTATGATAAGTGGCAGGAAATGAAACATCTTCCGGAAGGAAAAGGCAGTTACCATTCGGTCAAGGACGGGCTTTTACTAAAAGAAAAGATCACATCCTATGATATGAAGATCGAAGATTTTATAAAGGCTGTACGGTAGAATATGAAACTTGTTTTTGTATCCAACTACATAAATCACCATCAGACACCGCTTTGCGAAGAGTTATACCGCTTAAGCGGCAAAGACTTTGCGTTTGTACAGACCGAGCCGATGAGTGAAGAGAGGACCGCCATGGGTTGGGATGCTTCACTTGCGAATGCTTCTTACATCAGGAACAGATGGGATGATGAAAAGGGTACCGACAGACTTATTTTTGAGAGTGATTGTGTGATCTTCGGCGGAGCCGAAGATGAGGAACTTGTTATAAAGAGGCTTGAAGCCGGAAAATTTACCTTAAGATACAACGAGCGGCTTTATAAAACAGGCCGTTGGAAGTTTATTTCACCGAAAGGCCTTAAAAAGAAATATCACGATCATATAAGATTTAAACATTATCCCGTATATTTTCTGTGTGCGGGGGCATATGTGGCCGGAGATTTAAAACTTATCGGTGCATATCCGAACAAAATGCTTAAATTCGGATATTTCCCGAAAGTATATGAATACGGGGATGTTCATTTTAAACGAAAAGAACGAAAAGACAAAAAATTATCGATTTTGTGGGCGGGAAGGTTTATCGACTGGAAGCATCCGGAGATGATGATAAGGCTTGCCGAAATATTAAAACAGAATAATATTGCTTTCAAAATAGATATGATCGGAAGCGGAGAGCTTTTGGAACAAACAAAGGCCGATGCGGAAAGATCCGGGGTATCGGACCGGGTTTCTTTTACCGGAGCATTATCACCTGACGATGTCCGTGAAATGATGCTCAGATCGGATATTTTTATATCAACTTCCGATCGTAAGGAAGGCTGGGGGGCAGTCATCAACGAAGCCATGAATTCGGGCTGCGTTACGTTTGCCGCAAAAGAGATCGGGGCTGCGCCGTATCTTATCGATAACGGTGTAAACGGATTTATGTACAGAGCATGTAATGTAAATGAACTCGCAAACAAGGTTCTGGCACTTTCCGATAAGCAGGATATCCGATATGAGATAGGCACAAAGGCATATGAGACAATGGAAAGCACATGGAATGCGAAGGTTGCGGCAGAAAGACTTTGGACTTTTATAAATGACAAAGATCATAAAATGCCGGACTATGAGACCGGACCTATGTCGAAAGCATAGGAGAGAAGGAACAGTATGAGTGACGGACAGAATATATATGATATTGCCAAAGAAATATTTCCGATATGCAGAAGTCTTTCGGGTAAAGGTGTAAGACAGACTTTCGAAGTCCTTAAAAAATATGCAGATGATCTGAATGTTTTTGAAGTTCCGACCGGAACAGAGGCGTTTGACTGGACGGTTCCGAAAGAGTGGGAGATAAATGAAGCGTACATTGAAGATGAGAGCGGAAAGCGTATCATCGACTTTAAGGAAAACAATCTCCATGTAATGGGTTATTCGACTCCCGTCGATGCGTGGGTTGACCTTGATGAGCTGTTAAAGCATGTTTATACGCAAGAGGATCAGCCGGATGCAATACCGTACATAACTTCATATTATAAAGAACGGTACGGTTTCTGCATGAGCGAGAATATGAAAAAGGCCCTTAAACCGGGCAGATATCATATGTATATCGATTCGCGTCTTTTTTACGGAAGCCTTTCGTACGGAGAGATAGTGATACCCGGAGAGACAGATAAAGAGATACTGTTCACAACATATGTCTGCCATCCTTCGATGGCGGATAATGAGTGCTCGGGACCGGCTACGGCAGTTTATCTGGCTTCATATATCAAAGGACTTAAAAAAAGAAGATATACATACAGGTTTGTGTTCGGCCCGGAGACTATAGGATCGATAACATATATATCGAGAAATCTTGAGCATTTAAAGAGTCATGTCGTTGCGGCATACAATTTAAGCTGCGTGGGCGATAACCTTGATTATTCGATCGTGCATTCACGTTACGGCAATACTTTTGCGGATAAAACGCTTACCAATATACTTAAGTTTCATGCTCCGTATTCGGATTACAGTTTTCTGGAAAGAGGTTCGGACGAGAGACAATACAATGCTCCCGGAGTCGATATTCCGATGGTTACATTCTGCAGATCAAAGTTTGCAAAGTTTCCCGAATATCACACTTCTCTTGATAATATGGACTTTGTATCTCCCGAAGGTTTTCAGGGAACGATAGATGTACTTTATAAACTGGTGGACGGACTTGAAAATAATGCATATTATAAGATAAATGTACTGTGTGAGCCGCAACTCGGAAAAAGAGGTCTCTATCCTACCGTAAGCAGGAAAGGACAATATGATGCGGTAATGATGATCACAAGCTTTATCGCTTATTGTGACGGCAAAAACGATCTGTTTGATATAAGCAACATAACCGGTATACCGGTAGATGAACTTATTGAGATTAAAGACAAACTTATCGACAACAAAATCCTTGATGTAGATCATGAATAATGCGGAGTTAAAATGAGTATCTTTAAAAAGAATGATTCCTCAATCACATACTTTGTGGACAGTAAGCAGAGAATGCAACGTGCATTTGTATTGGCTGTTGCCGATATATTTCTGGTAGCGTTAAGTACCGGTCTTTCCGTCTGGGCAAGATTTAATCTGACCATAAGTTCAATACCGGTACATTATATTGAAAAGATAGTTAAGATCCTTCCGTTTAATATAATTACCACGATAATAATATTCATCTTCTTTCAACTTTATAAAAGCGTGTGGCGTTACGCAAGCGCCGATGAGATGATAAAGATAGTGGGAGCGGTCTTAACAGAGGCTGTTGTATGTCTGATCATCAATTATGTGCTTAAGATATATCTTCCGAGAAGTTTCTTTTTGTTCTATCCCATGTTTCTCGGTATTTTTACCGCCGGCATAAGATTTTCTTACAGATTTTTACGTATATTGAGAAATCGTCATGCGGGTGAAAGCAAGGACAAGAGAAACGTCATGATCGTAGGAGCGGGTGCCGCAGGAAATACGATCTTAAAGGAAATTGAATCAAGTTCCTACATTAACCTTTCCGTTAAATGCTTTATCGATGATAATCCGGGCTGTCAGGGCAAACTTATGCGAGGTGTGCCGATCGTGGGCGGACGGGATAGCATTCCCGAAGTTGTCAAAAAGATGGAGATCGATGAGATCATCATAGCAATTCCGTCCGCAAGCAGGCTTGAGATAAAGAAGATAATCGAGATCTGCAAGGATACCGGATGTAAGCTTCAGATCGTGCCGGGTATGTATCAGCTCATAAACGGTGATGTAAGCGTAAGCGCTTTAAGAGAAGTCGAGATCGAGGACCTTCTGGGCAGGGAGCCTGTTAAGATCAATGTCGATGAGATCGCAGGTTATGTAAAGGATAAAACCGTTTTGGTGACGGGCGGTGGCGGTTCGATCGGTTCGGAACTTTGCCGTCAGATCGCAGCACATAATCCCAAGGAATTGATAATAGTGGATATATATGAGAACAATGCATATGATATCCAGCAGGAATTAAAGATTAAATTTCCGAATTTAAAACTTGAAGTTCTTATAGCTTCGGTAAGGGATTACGAGAAGCTCGAGCAGATATTTGAAAAATACAGACCGGATATCGTTTATCATGCAGCGGCGCATAAACATGTTCCTCTTATGGAGGACAGTCCGGGCGAGGCTGTTAAGAACAATGTATTCGGCACATACAATACTGCAAGGATAGCCGATAAATACGGTGTCGAAAAGTTTGTGCTCGTTTCCACCGATAAAGCGGTCAATCCCACCAATATCATGGGTGCGTCGAAGCGTATGTGCGAGATGATCGTTCAGATGATGAACGATCGATCAAAGACCGAATTCGTGGCTGTTCGTTTCGGAAATGTACTGGGTTCTAACGGTTCAGTCATTCCGCTCTTTAAAAAGCAGATAGCGGCAGGAGGCCCGGTTACCGTAACAGACCCCAATATAATAAGATATTTTATGACCATTCCCGAGGCTGTATCGCTTATCCTTCAGGCGGGAGCATACGCAAAGGGCGGAGAGATCTTTGTGCTTGACATGGGTGAACCCGTTAAGATTTTGGACCTTGCGCAGAATCTTATTAAACTTTCCGGCTACCGTGTCGACGAGGATATCGAAATAGTATTTACAGGTCTTCGTCCGGGTGAAAAGATGTATGAAGAGCTGCTGATGAACGAGGAGGGCCTTAAGGGCACGGAGAATGCGCTTATTCACATAGGAAAGCCGCTTGAATTTGATTATAACGAGTTCGAGGCGTCGCTTGAAAAGCTTAAAAAGACAGCCGAAGATACTCCGGAGAATGTTAAAGATGAGGTTGCGGATATAGTTAAAACCTACCATCCCGATGAGTCCGAAAAATAAAAAAGAGGTATCGTTTTGAGAATTTGGGCACGAGAATTTAAAGACAATCATATGCTTAGAGACATGACGGTCGAAGATCATTCGGAAGAAACAAGGACGCATAAGGTCTTTAATGCGATTGAAAAGGTGTGTCACGAATTCGATCTAAGCGTTCCGATCTGGCTTGATGTAAACATTGCGGATTTTAAAAGGACCGCAAGGGTCAGGTTTACAACGGACAGTTTTGTGGATTATGTGCCTTTTGACTATCTTGAAGTGTACGTGATCGAGGAAGATTAAGAAAACAGGGTATATAAAGTGATAAGATTGGAAAAGAAAATCCTAGAGTTTATCGAGGACAGATTATTTATATTCATATTGGCTGCCGCTTTTATCGCAGGAGCTGTATTGAGATTTACATCGAGAAATTTTGTTAGCGAGGATGCTTACAATTATCTTCTCGGATGGTATGACGAGATCAAGGCCTGCGGAGGTTTTGCGGCACTTGACCATCAGGTCGGAAATTATAATGTGCTTTACCAGACCATTATCGCTTTATTCACGTATCTTCCGATCCCCGCGCTGTTTGCTTACAAGGGATTAAGTATTGTATTCGATCTTTTGCTTGCATGCCTTGTCGGCTTCATAGTGTATAAAGAAGCCGATACTTCAAACGGTGTTCTGGGAGTTACCGCATTTTCTTTGATATGGCTTTTGCCTGTTATATTGTTTAATTCGTCTTTGTGGGCGCAGTGCGATTCCATATATACTTTTTTTGTGGTTCTTTCGCTTTATCTTCTTTATAAAGAAAAAAACATACCTGCATTTGTCGTTCTCGGCATAGCACTTTCCTTTAAGCTTCAGGCGGTCTTTATACTTCCCTTTTTCCTGTTTGTGTATTTTGCGAACAGAAAGTTTTCTTTTTTGAATTTTCTTATTCCTCCCGCTGTGATGTGGGTTTCCACAATTCCCGCGATAATAGCAGGAAGAGGAGTATTTACGGGATTTTTGCTCTATCTTAACCAGACCGATGAATACGGCTGTACGGTAATGAATTATCCGGGCTTTACGCTTACCATGTCATATGATTACATGCAGAAGAATTATAACTACGTTAAAGCAATGGCCATTATCATAACGATATCCGTACTTGCTTTCTGGATGATCTGTTCTCTTTGGAAAAAAAGAAAGCCGGAAGGCGAAATGTTCTGGCTTATGGCTTTGCTCTTTACGTTTACAACGATATATTTTCTTCCCGCAATGCATGACAGATACGGTTATCTTTATGAGATACTTGCGATCGTTTATATGTTTAAAAACAAGAAGACTATACTTCCCTGTTTTCTGTTGCAGATCATTTCTATGATCACCTATTCAAACTTCCTGTTCCATCTCGGAGTGGATGTTAAGATGCTTTCGGTTTTGAATTTTGTAATATATGGGGTCTATTGCTGTATTTTTGTTAAAAGTTCCGGGGATTTTCAAGTTTCGGACAAAAATACCGATATCGAAAGGACGCTGTAAATGATTGAAACCCGTAGACCATTTAATAGGATTACACTTATCATATTGTATGCTGTAATGGTTTTTGCTATGGGAATCGTTTTGCTTCTTTCCCTTATTAAGCCTGCAAACAATCTTATTCCCGGGCAAATGGGGCTTTTTTCTGTTTTTTCTTTTGTGTTTGTTCTTGTGTTTTTTCTGATCTGGGACAGATTAAATGAAAGTGCTTATAGAATAATCGATAAAATATATTATGTCGTTCCTGTTTTTTATGCAGTTGCCCTTTTTGTTACGGGAGTAAAAACAGGAGATCAGACTGTATCTTTTTTTGACTTACAGGTAATTGTTTTGAGCGCCAAAGAATTACTTAATGAAGGGATGATCTCTTATATTAAGTATTTTGCGACATATGGAAATAACGTTAACCCAATGTTTATATTGTATTTATTGTTTCGCTTATGCAGATTCTTTCATCTTCCGGATTTTCATTTTCTGCTTTCGATCAACATATTGATAATTGTTGGTGCTTCATTTTCCGTAGGATATCTTGTTGGAAATAAACTTCGTTTTCCGGCTTTGCTGATCCAGCTGCTTTTTATCCCGATATGGTGTACAACAGGGGTTTTCTATACAGATCAGTTTTCTTTTGGCATCGGGATAATATGCGTGGCTTTACTTAAGTATATTTATGAGACAAAGTCCGTGACAAAAAGGGTGTTGGTATCTATTGTTTGTGCATTTTTGACAGTATACGGCACTATGGAAAAGATTACTTCGATCATTCCGCTCATTGCACTTGCATTGACAATATTAATCTTTGTTCGTAAGTGGGATTGGAAAAAATCGCTAATCTACGTGGTAAGTACGTTATTGTTTTTTACAATTGCGGTGTGTTCATTTAACAGTTTCAACGTTAAAAAAGAAATTGAAAGCATGCAAAATCCGATTACATTCTGGGTAGCGTTGGGTATGCATGATGACGGAAGTTATTCTTCCAACAGTGAGTTTTCCAAAGCGGTGTATGAAATGGAAAGCACCGAGCAAAAGTCGGAGTATATAAAAGCTTACATGGCTGAAAACAGGGATGAGGCCTTTAGGTGGTCGCATATATCAAAAAAGATCATCAAAAATTTTGCCAACGGGAATGTGGGTGCAAGTGAGTTCACCGAAAACATGGAGGGAACACCCGCATATGAGCTTATCAATCCATGGGGGAAATATTACTGGAGAGTATCGCAGTTTTGCTTTATCTATATTATTTTACTGTATTCGGTGATCTTTATAAGAATGATCATGAATATGATCGGTGTCATCAGATGCAATAAAATAGATATAAGTGAGCTGATCGTTCATATTTCTTTTTTGGGAATATTTATATTTTTGATGATCTGGGAGGCTAATAACAGGCAGTTATACAATAATATTCCGGTATTGATTATGGGATTTACAATCGGTATGCAAAAAATAAGTATTTATATCAAAGATTTTTTTGCAAAAGAAAAAGGTACGGTTAGATATGAAAAATGACAGATCGGTAAAATTCAATAAATTGTATGATTGTCTGTTTTGCCTGATATTGGCGGTATTTCCGTTTGTTAAGATAAGGCTTGGATATGATTTTATAGACAGCGGATATTCAATAATCAATTATATGAATTTCTTCCGGTTTAAGTCAGGAGCTCTTCTTTTTACTTATCTTTCCAATTTTACAGGATATTTGTTTACTTTGTTGCCTTACGGCAATACTCTTCTCGGAATCAGATTTTACAGTACGCTTCTTGTATCATTTACGCTTTTGGTATGCTATCTGGTATTATCGCGCCGTTATTCAAAAGTAATGGTGTTCGCGGGTGTTGTTACGGCATTTTTCTTAACGCCCGGACCATATGTTGTTCTGTATAATTATCTGACTTATTTGTTTATAGCGATAGCCGTTTGTCTTATCGATAAGGCACTTAATAACGAAAAGGATATTTGCTTTCTTTGTGCCGGTATTGTGTTGGGACTTAATGTATTTGTAAGAATATCGAATCTTGTGTTCGCGATTCTTATTGTACCGATAGTTGTATATCTTGCATTGCAAAAAGAAAAAAAATCCGTGATCGTAAAGAAGATCGTTATTTGTATTTCGGGATTTTTAGCCGGTGTTTTGTCTGTAATAATAATGATCTGTATAACGTATGGCGGACATGTGTTTGAGGAGATGTTTGATTCTTTAACTTCTCTTTCGGAAAGCGGAACGGGTTATGCTTTTTCGGATATGCTTTTGACCCTTCCGTCGGAAATATTGTTTTACGGGAAATGGTTGGGCCTTATAGCAGTTACGATACTGGGCGCTTTTGCTATTTCTCTGTTAAATGTACATTATAAAAGAAATGCGATTATAAATACGGCGACGGCTTTAATATCTGTTGCCATGATTCTCTTTATACTTCGGAGGATGAGTTATTGGGGTATTTTTACTATACATGATTATACCGATATCGAATCGGTTCATTTCTTTGTGTTACTTTCTGTCATTATTTCGATTTTTGTATCCGTATTTACTGTCTGTTCCGGCAAAATCGATAAAGATGATAAATTCTGGGTTGTAACAATGCTCGCGTTGATCATGGTAATACCTCTGGGAACTAATACGGGAATGATCGCATATCAGGGAAATATGTTCTGGATTTTGCCGACTACTTTCGGAATGATGTTTAAAAGTGCGGTTGATCGGAAAAAGACCATAAAGGATGTGATCTTCTCGGAAAGAATGCCGGTATATATTTCGGTTATTCTTTTGCTGACCGTTACTGTTTTTCAGAGCACAATGTTCTATTTGAATTTTGTGTATGCAAATCCCGCACCAGGGGAATTGTCGGAAAAATATGACGGCGGTGTGCTTAACGGAATATATTCGGTACCCGGACTTAACGATATTGTTAAAGAAGCCGAAGATTATGTAAAAAAAGCATCATTAAACGGCAGTGAAGTCATAACCTGGGGCGACATACCTCTTATGGGTTTTGTGCTTGATATGCCTACCGCATTTTCAACAGGGTGGCCGGATCTTACAAGTTTTTCGGAAGATACGTTTGTAAAAGAGTTAAGTACAATGGATAAGCCTGTAATAATAGTAAACAGATGGTTTTCCGGAGGGGATCCGTTAAACCCCGAAGTCTGGCAGTATTCAAAGAAAGCGGAGTTTTTAAGTGACTTCATGAACGATAATGATTACCGGCTTTCTTTTGAAAACGATAAATTCAGGGTGTATCTGGCGGATTAGGACGATCGAAAGAACTCTTACTTGGTTTTGCAAAATAAACAAGTTAATGCTATAATTATAAAGGCGGTTTCCGCCAATCTACATAAGAACGCTTAAGGTTTTTTAGGCTTAGCCTATACCTTTTGCACACAATAGCGGGGATTAAAATGGAAGTATACGCAGAAGAAGTCAATCAGGTTGAAACCTGGAACGAGCTTACGCTGGTGTACAATTCGGCTCTTAAGGAGATTAATACCAGGCTTGAGATATTGAATGATGAATTTCAGCATGTTCATCAGTACAATCCCATTGAGCATATCAAATCAAGACTCAAGACTCCGGAAAGTATAGTTAAAAAGCTTAAGAAATACGGACAGGAATCCACCATAGAAAACATGGTGGAGTATGTTAACGATATAGCGGGTATCAGGATAATCTGCAGTTTCACGAACGATATATACAGGATAGCCGAAATGCTTTCCAGCCAGTCGGATATTAAGGTTATTGAGGTTAAGGATTATATCAAAAATCCGAAAGCTTCAGGTTATAAGAGTTATCATATGCTTGTAACAATACCGATATTTCTTTCCGACAGGATAGTCGATACAATGGTTGAGATACAGATCAGGACCGTAGCAATGGATTTCTGGGCCAGCCTTGAGCATAAGATAAATTATAAGTTCGAAGGCAACATACCCGAAAACCTGCAGAACGAATTGATCGAATGTGCACATATGGTATCAAGTCTTGACGATCGAATGCTTTCCATCAATGAGGAAGTCAGAAAATTTGAAGCGGCCGAGGCAGAAGGCGAAGAGGTTAAATAACTATGTTTGGAGGATCTTTAATGGACAGTTTTATGGATAAGATAGCTCAGAAGTTTTCAAGTCAGGATGTTATCCGTGCCAATTCTGAAGCTGAAGCAAAAGAACTTGAAGCGGCAAAAGAAAAAATTGCAGAGTATGAGAACATCCTTTCCGAGATAAGACGACTCAATCTTAAGAGTGTCGAGACGAACGAGATCACAAACCAGCTTGTTCAGGCGAGTGTCGAAAAACTTGAAGAATACAAGATTCAGGGTGTCGGCAAGGATTATACGGAGGATATTGAAAACATTAAGTCTTCCATTAAGGACCAGGAAGATTATATTCATAAGGAAAATGTCCGCGTATACAGAAACGTGCAGGCTTCGATCGTGGATGAATTAAAACTTCAGACTGAAGCTTTAAGTATCCAGAACAAGGCGCTTGAGAGAAAGCTTAAAGGTATTAAACCGGTTGCCATTATCGGTCTTGTATTCAGCGGCATCACAATGCTTGCTGCAGTGGCATATGTTCTTTTCGATATTGTAGGTATCGCATTTTAGTGACATAAAGCTTATGTTCCGACCGGATCGGTTTTATAAAGAGTCGCTGTAAGGCGACTCTTTTTGTGAATAATATGGATAAGATCTTTTTTCACATTGATGTTAATTCAGCATTCCTAAGCTGGAGCGCGGTATACAGATTATCTCAGGGCGCCGATATCGACCTCCGTGATATACCTTCCATAATCGGAGGGGACAGGGAAAAGCGTCACGGTATTGTGCTGGCAAAATCCATTCCGGCCAAAAAGTACGGGATCGTTACGGCGGAGCCGATCGTAAATGCTCTTCGTAAATGTCCGAAGCTTGTGATCGAGCCGCCGGATTTTACGATATATTCAAAGATGAGTCGGGCGATGATGGATTATCTTCACACTTTAACGTCGGATATCGAACAGGCGAGTATTGATGAGTGTTATCTTGATTTTACGCCTATAAGACATATGTATTCTTCACCGGAAGAATGTGCTTTGACGATAAGGAATTACATAAGAGAGAATCTTGGGTTTACGGTTAATGTCGGGATATCGGACAAAAAGGTATTGGCCAAGATGGCATCCGATTTTCAAAAGCCCGATAAAACTCATACATTGTATACTTATGAAATAGAAAAAAAGATGTGGCCGCTTCCCGTCGGTGATCTTTTTCTTTGCGGAAAGAGCGCCCGGACTACGCTTAAAAAATTGGGGATCGATACTATAGGAGACCTTGCCAAAACCGACAGGAATGTTTTAAGAGCCAATATGAAAAGCCACGGAGAACTTCTGTGGGAATTTGCAAACGGTATAGATGCTTCCGTCGTGGTCACCGAACCCGATGAGGTTAAGGGTGTGGGCAATTCCACAACGGTGGAACACGATGTAACGGATCGGGCAGAAGCTTCATCTGTCCTTTACGATCTTTGCGTATCCGTATCAAACAGGCTTAAAAAGCATGGTTTCAGGGCAGGGCTTGTAACGGTGGAGATAAAGTATGCAACGTTTAAAAGCGTATCAAGGCAGAGTATTCTGAACACACCCATACATACCGCAAAAGCATTGCATGAAGCATGTATGCCGCTTTTTGATACTTTATGGAACGGTGAGCCTATAAGGCTATTGGGAGTCAGGACTTCAAAACTTTCCGATGAAAGCGAACCGGTCCAGTTAAGTCTTTTTGATATGGAAAGTGAAGATCCTGCTGAGATCATCAGGGATTCGGCCAAAGAAGAGAAGCTTGAAGAGGCACTTCTGAAAATACGGGAAAAATTTGGTAAAGATGCTATAAGAAAGGGAAATATCCGGGAACAGTAATGAAAAGGAAAATATTGAAGGCAGTCATATTGAGCATTATAGGAATTCTTTTCGCAGCTGTTTTGTTTATTGCTGTTGTATATGTTCTTATCCCCAATATAAAGGAAAAGAAACAAAGAGAAGCTTTGGAGGAAGAGGCAAGGATCGCAGAAGAGGAAAGACTCAACCTCCTTTCCGAGGATTTGTCGCGCTTTTCGGCTGAGGAGTACGACGGAGTTTTTATTTCAATGACTGAAGCATCGGATTGGAGTATGGATATATTTCTCGGATATATAGGGGTCAATGTTTTAAAGGCAGAAGTTATAGTCAACAGCGCGGATGAGTTCACGCAATTATGGAAAGCGGCAGAGGGTTCGGGTAATGATATTTCGTATTGTGTCTTTATAATGGATCCGAACAAACTCTATAAAGCTTTGGAACCCGACGTCGACGCAACAGACGAAACGGAGGGCGAACCGGAAGTAACTTATGAACTCTCCATTGATCTTGATGAGATTTTCGGAGAAAATCCCGACACGGAATTCAGAGTCTTTATGCCTTTTTATGAGATCGGATATTGGGAAGATCTGACGGAAGCTTCTTTTGCCGAGACCCTTATGCGATACAGGGAAGTGCTTTCGAAACTTGCATCATATAAAAATGTGGTACCTGCCAACTTTTCGGGATATGACTGGCTTACCCAAAATCCGCATCAATTTAATGAAAGGGGCGGAATTACAGCAAAATCCGCAGAAACTTTTTTCCTTTATACATACAGAGATTATTGGGTGATCGATGAAAAAAAGGTCAGCGGATCAATTGCATTGATGCAGGATAATCTGTGGTTTGCGGATCCGGAGCCTATAGAAAAACATTGGTATGACATATTCAAGAGGGAAGAGGAAGAACCTTCCATAAAACCATATTCTTATCCCGGCTGGGAAGAATACGATGTTGTTTTTTTCGGTGACAGTGTATTTGAACTTTCCGATGGCCCGTTCTCAATAGTATCCGGATTCAACGCACTGACCGGTGCGCGCACATATAATATTTCAAAAGGAGGGATACCGGGAGGAAAGATTAATGATGAGATACTTTCCATGCCGGAACTTGCGGAACATTTTATATCGGGTCAGCCCATAGAGCTTGAAAGATTTGAAGTGTTTAACAGAGAACTCGAGAGGTTTGTTTCTGATGATCACACGGGCAGAAAACTGTTGATAGTTACGGATTTTGGAACAAACGATTATTTTTTCGGGATTAAGCCTTCGGGAACGACCGATGACACATATGAAGGGGCATTATCAAAAGGATTTGCGATGCTTAAAGAAGCTTATCCCGAAGCTTCTATTGCAGCATTTTCGGTTTATTATATACAGACATGTTCCAACGGAACGGATATAAATGATTGTGGCTGTTATTTAAAAGATTATAAGGAAGTTATGGAAAAGGTCTGCTCAAAATACGATCTTACATATTATGATCTTGAGAAATTAAGCGATATAAGCGACAAAACCGCAGGTCTCTATCTTGATGACGGAACACACCCTTCAATGGCCGGGACATGGGAAATATTAAGGGTTTTACTCACAAACTTGACCAATTAAAAGAATATTGGTAAAATTTTTAAAGTTATGGTGGGGGCATAACGAATGGGGCCTGTTTAGTTATGGTTTTTATTTCAAGATTTCATAAAAAATGCAGAATTTCATATTTAAGAGTTGCATTGATAGCCATCGGTTTTGCTGCCTTGTTCATCCCGAACATAAGGCTCTACAAAAGCGAGGGCTTTAATATATACACACTTATGGTAAACGGCCATGAAATGGGTCGTGTCGATGATAAAGAAACAGCGGATAAGCTTTTCAACAAAGCAAGACGTGAAGTTGCCGCCAAAAGCAAAGAACTTGTACTTATAGATGCCGAGCCGGAACTTATCGGTGAAGAAGTGTTAAGAGGAAAAACGGATTCCGATGATGTGGTCGTGCAAAATCTCGTACGCGAGCTTGAATCGTCGGTAAAAGCCACCATGCAGCGTTCTTATACCATTAAGATCGATGAATATATGGTCAACGTTGCATCGGAAGAAGATGTGATATCGCTTCTGGAAGCATCACTTAACAGATATGAGGAGACGGGCAAATTCGGTGTTCAGCTTACACGGGATTCGAACAGACAGCTTCCGGTCCTGGTTCCCGTTGTATACAAGACGACTCCGGAAGAAGAACCGGTCAAAGAAATAACAGCAGAAGAATATCTCGGCGGTGACGGTATATTCGGTGCTTTTGACAATGTTCTTGAGAATATCGTTGTGGAACTTGAGCCCGATTTCGACGATTACGATTACAGCATAAACAAAATGTCTTTCGTAAATACGGTAGAAGTTGTGGAGTCCTATCTTCCGTCCAATGAGATCAAGAAACTTGAAGTTGCGATCGATGAGGTTACAAAGGACAAAGAACAAAAGACCATTTACGAAGTTGTAAGCGGCGATACCCTTTCGGGTATATCCAATAAGACGGGTATTTCGGTGGACGATCTTGTGGCTCTTAACGATAACCTTGAAACCGCAAGTTCTACCATACATATAGGCGATGAACTTACGATAACGGTTCCGAAACCTGAGTTAAGTGTTACGTATGAATCGCTTTCATATTATGAAGGTACATATGAAGCGGAAGTAATATATATTTACAACGATGACTGGTACACTACCAAGGAAGTGATCCTTCAGGAGCCCACATCCGGTTATCATAAGGCTGTTGAAAAGACCACATATGTCAATGATGACATAACTTCTTCGGAGATCATCAAAGAAGAGATTATTGTGGAGGCGGTTCCCAAGATCGTTGAGAAGGGTACCAAGATTCCTCCCACATATATCTGGCCTTGTTCGAGCTGGAGGATCACGAGCGGTTTCGGATCAAGAGCCGCTACGATAAGAGGTATGACTTCATATCACCAGGCAGTAGATATCGGTTGTCCTATCGGTACAAGCGTATGGGCTTCGTGCGGTGGTAAGGTCGTACATGCGGGATGGATGTCGAGTTACGGTTATTGTATTTTCATCAATCACCCTGACGGACGCCAGACCAGATACGCTCACTTAAGTCGTGTACTTGTAAGTGCCGGACAGAATGTTGTCCAGGGACAGAAGATAGCGCTTTCCGGTAATACCGGTGTATCGACCGGACCTCACTTACATTTCGAGATGAGAATGAACGGAAGGGCTGTAAACCCGCTTAATTACGTGACAAGATAACAGCATAACCCCGTTTTGACAAAGGCGGGGTTTTGTGATATATCTTTTACTGTTAATCAAATTTAAGGATGGAATGATAATGAACCAGTACGCGATCAAGGGCGGTAATCCCCTTGTAGGCGAAGTGGAGATCGGCGGAGCCAAAAATGCGGCTTTGGGAATACTTGCCGGTGCCATTTTGTCCAACGAGACTGTTGAAATAGAGAATGTACCCGACTTAAGAGATTCCAATGTTATGTTGGATGCTTTAAGGAGTATAGGGGCATACGTGGAAAAGGTCGACCGTCACACTGTGAGGATCAACGGTTCCACTATTTCAACCACTCTGCTTGACATAGACAGTATAAAGAAAATAAGAGGTTCTTATTACTTTGCCGGTGCACTTTTGGGTAAGTATAAGAACGCTGAAGTTGCTCTTCCGGGCGGATGCAATATAGGAAGCCGTCCGATAGATCAGCATATAAAAGGGTTCAGAGCTCTCGGCGCCACGGTGGACATTGAGCACGGTTGTATAGTAGCCGATGCCGAGAAACTGGTCGGAAGCCATATATATCTTGATGTTGTTTCCGTTGGAGCTACGATCAACTTAATGCTCGCTTCGGTAATGGCGGAAGGCCAGACATATATAGAAAACGCAGCTAAAGAGCCTCATGTTGTTGATGTGGCCAACTTTTTAAACAGTATGGGAGCATCCATTAAGGGTGCAGGTACCGATGTGATCCGTATAAGGGGCGTTGAAAAGCTTCACGGAGCACACTATTCAATAATTCCCGACCAGATAGAAGCCGGCACATTTATGCTGGCGGCAGCGGTTACAAAGGGAGATGTCCTAATCAAGAACATTATTCCAAAGCACCTTGAATCCATTACTTCCAAACTTCTGGAGATCGGATGTGAAGTTGAAGAATCGGATGATGCGATCAGAGTGGTAAGCGCAAAGCCTTTCAGGACCACTACGGTCAAGACCCTTCCGTATCCCGGTTTTCCTACCGATATGCAGCCGCAGATAGTTGTGGCACTTGGTCTTGCGGAAGGTACGAGTATCGTAACCGAAAGTATCTTTGAGAACCGTTTCAGATATGTGGATGAGCTTACTAGGCTTGGAGCCAATATAAAGGTTGAAGGTAATACCGCAGTGATAGAAGGTGTATCAAGATATACCGGAGCCAATATCACCGCACCGGATCTTCGTGCGGGAGCAGCGCTCGTGGTCGCGGGTCTTGCAGCCGAAGGATTTACCCTTATAGATGATATTCATTTTGTGGAAAGAGGATATGAAGATTTCCCTGAAAAGTTGAAAGCATTAGGTGCTCAGATCGAAATTGTCACAGATGAAAAAGAATATACACGCTTTAAACTTGAAGCAATATAAAAAGAAGCCTTTGAAGGCTTCTTTTTATTTGTATTATATGATCGCTTCTATATAAAGTTCGGGATGGAGAGACAGATCTATAAAATCATCTTTGCTTTTTATTGTGGGCTTAGCAAGCGACGATCTGTTTATAAAAACTATGTCTCCCATTGTCCCGTCGTTTAATTTGACCCTGTGCAGCATATAGGTATTTACTATATTCTCAAGGAAAGTCATTATGAACCGCGTGTCATATTTCTGAAGTCCCTCGTTTTCGAATATCTCTATAACCTTAAACGGACACATCGGGCCTCTGTATACCCTTGCGGAAGTCATTGCATCATAAACATCCGCTATGGCCACAAGTTTGGCATATGTATCTATCTTGGCGTTTCTGATGCCAAACGGATAACCGGATCCGTCGCAGCGCTCGTGATGCATAAGCGCCGCATTCATTATATGTTCGGAAATATCAAATCGTCTTAAAATGTTATAACCTTCAAGTGCGTGTTTTTTTACAATGGCGAATTCGTCTTCCGTAAGTTTGGCGGGTTTCTTTATAATGATGTCAGGTATGGATATCTTCCCTATGTCGTGGAGCAATCCGCAAACGGTCGCAAGTCTTGTTTCTTCATCGCTCATTTTAAGCCAGCGTGCAAAAACATTACAGATAAGAGCAACGTTTATACTGTGGACATAGGTCATATCATCATACTGGCGCATGTTATGAAGCATATCAAAAACGTTAAGATATCCGTCGTCGCTTTCAAGGATCACATCCACACAGTTGAGCATGGTATCAACATTAAGTTCTTTTCCCTCTTTGGATACGGAATCCAATAAAGCCTGGAATTTAGGGACTTCATTATCGAATCGTTCTTTGAACTCAAGGAATTGCGGACTTTTCTTTATCCGTTCGGAATACGAAATATCTTCGTCCGCTTCGGGATTGTCAAGATATTCCTGCGACATCCCGTCTTCCACACGCACGTTGATAATAGAGTAGAATTCGAGTTTTGTGATGGTTTTATCTGTTAAAACCAGCCCTCTCGGAAGAATGAGCTGGTTGTTGAAAGTATAGACATCTTCCGCGGTAATCATACCTGGAACCAAGTCTTGCGTGTTTACACGTCTCATATACCCTCCGGGTCCCCTTAGCACCGATTAGTATTACCTGTAAATTATACTTTTTTTTCGCCTATAAATCAACATTATGATAAAGCGGCGCTTAAAATCATGTTGACAAGATCAATACTACGTTGTATAGTCAACTCAACTCTTATTCAGAGTGGTGGAGATACAGAGGATCGATGAAGCCACGGCAACCCCATAAGGAAGGTGCCTACCTGAGCGAGTAGTCGCTATATGCGACGATTTCGAACAATAAGAGGATTGAAACAGTCTTATTCAGTCCGCTTGTTCGAAAGAACAAGTTTTTTTATTTTATACTATTTTTTCGTTTCAATGAAACAGAAAGGACAAATTATGGAGAAACGTTTGTTTACTTCCGAATCCGTTACAGAAGGACATCCCGACAAAGTCTGTGATGCGATATCTGACGCGATTCTTGACGCTTGCATGGCATCGGACCCTATGAGCCGTGTTGCCTGCGAAACAGCAGCCTGCACAGGTTTTGTGCTTGTAACGGGCGAGATTACCACAAACGCTTACGTTGATATTCAGAGCGTTGTAAGAGAAACAGTTAAGGAGATCGGTTACACAAAGTCCGAATACGGCTTTGACGGCAATACCTGTGCGGTATTAGTTGCGATCGACGAGCAGTCATCCGATATAGCTATGGGTGTCGATAAAGCACTTGAAGCAAAAGAAGGCGAGCTTAAGGATGATCTTGATACAGGTGCCGGCGATCAGGGTATGATGTTTGGTTACGCCACAAACGAGACTCCCGAGCTTATGCCTTATCCTATCTCACTTGCACACAAGCTTGCACTTAAACTTACAGAGGTCAGAAAGAACGGGACCCTTAAATATCTTCGTCCGGACGGAAAGACTCAGGTTTCGGTCGAGTATGATGAGAACGGAAAGCCTGTTCGTCTTGAGGCTGTTGTATGTTCCACACAGCATGACGATGATGTTACTCAGGAACAGATACATGAAGATATCAAAAAGTATGTATTCGATCCTGTTCTTCCCAAGGAAATGGTTGATGAAAACACAAAGTTCTTTATCAATCCCACAGGTCGATTCGTGATCGGAGGACCTCACGGTGATGCAGGTCTTACCGGCCGTAAGATCATTGTAGATACCTACGGCGGATATGCACGTCACGGCGGCGGTGCTTTCTCAGGAAAAGACTGCACAAAGGTTGACAGAAGCGCTGCTTACGCAGCAAGATACGTGGCAAAGAACATTGTAGCGGCAGGTCTTGCGGATAAGTGCGAGATCCAGCTTTCATATGCGATAGGTGTTGCACAGCCCACTTCCGTACAGGTTGATACTTTCGGAACAGGTAAGCTTTCCGATACCGAGCTTACAAAGATCGTAAGAGAGAATTTTGATCTTCGTCCCGCAGGGATCATAAAGATGCTCGATCTTCGCCGTCCGATATACAAGCAGACCGCAGCATACGGTCACTTCGGCCGTACCGATATCGATCTTCCCTGGGAAAAGACCGATAAGGCAGAAACCCTTAAGAAGTATTTATAAGCTTAGATCATACGGCCCGCAATCTTTTACAGGTTGCGGGCCTTTTCTTTTGCCCAAAATCTTTATATCTTCATCAAATCTTAATCTATCATATGTTTCATCTTAAGCGTGAGTTCTGTATACTGATAATCGAGAAAACAAAGCGGATCGCGAACGGAGGGGTCGGTATGAATACCATTCTTATATGTGATGATGAGCAGGATATCATCAATGCACTCAAAATCTATCTTGCAAATCCTGATTATGTTTTTATCGAGGCAAAGAACGGCCGTGATGCCTTGGAACTTATAAGATCGAATAATCCCGACCTTGTACTTTTGGATCTGATGATGCCGGTCATGGACGGTATCACGACACTTTCAAAGATCCGTGAGTTTTCAAACGTTCCGGTAATAATACTTACTGCAAAGAGCGAGAATACCGACAAGATACTGGGGCTTGATGTCGGAGCGGACGACTATATCACAAAGCCTTTTGTACCGACCGAAGTAGCAGCCAGAGTGCGCTCACAGTTAAGAAGATACAAACGTTTCGGCGGCGATGCGACGCTTAAGACTCCCGGGATCATAACGGTCGGCGGGATTGAGCTTGATGACGATTCAAAGATCGTCAAAGTAGACGGAGAGGAAGTGAGTCTTACACCCAAGGAATATGAGATCTTAAAGCTTTTGATGCAAAACCCCGGTAAAGTTTTCTCACCCAAGGATATATATAAAAGCGTATGGCAGGATATGTACCTTTTAAATGACAATACGGTTGCGGTACATGTAAGGCATTTGCGCGAAAAAATAGAGATAAACCCTGCGGAACCCAGATATTTAAAGGTAATATTCGGGCAGGGCTACAAAATCTGCGCGAATGATCATTCATGAGCGCATAAGGAGAAGATATGAATAAGATAATGAGATCGTTTGCGGGAAAGTTCTTTCTCTTTGCCACAAGTATAGCCACACTTGTTTTTGCCGAAGAGAATATATTTTCTAAATATTTACATGACTGGTTTACGATGGTCACAAGGATAAGACTTTCGATAAATGTTCCGGAGATCCCGGATATCCGCCTTTATATAGTCATCGCGGCGGGTATCGCTGCATGGGTATGGCTTATTGTTGTTGCGGCGAAACGACCAAAGACCGAAGATGTGATCCCGGGAATAACCAATTATATCCCGACGGATGTAATGCTTTTAGCTGAAGCAAGCATAGCGGTGGGATTTTTGCTTCTTTCATATGAAGTATTCGACTGGTGGATGAACGACGATGAACTTATGTTTACGCTCTGTCTGTTTTATACGGCATTCTGCGTGCTGGTATCGGTGGATTTTGCCGGAAGAGTCAAGAGCAGAAGTTTTTTTAAAAATACCGTATGCTGGATGGTCATAAAGCTTTTTATAAAAGTATGCAGGCTCATCGTTAATGGGCTTAAGGCCATTCCGTTCATCTGGCGTGCGGCGGTTTTGGTCGGTGTCATTACATTTACAGATCTGATCATGATCGCGCTGTGCATTGACGGAGATGCACCCGATGTGTATGCAGTGTTCTGGACATTGGGTCACATGATCCTGATTCCCGCATTTTTATATGCTTCATGGAATTTCAGGTCCATTAAGCTCGCAGCAGAGAGAATGGCACAGGGCGACTTAAGCAAGGGCGTGGACACAAGGCATATGATATGGGGGTTAAAAGAACACGGCAAAAGCTTAAATGCCCTTATGACGGGCATGAACGCGGCTGTTTCGGAGAAGCTTAAGAGTGAAAGGATGAAGACGGATCTTATCACAAATGTCTCACATGACATAAAGACTCCGCTTACTTCTATCATCAATTATGCAGATCTTATAAATACGGAGACCAATGCGGAAAATGTCGATACCGCAAAGCTTTCCGAGTACAGTGAGGTAATATACCGGCAGTCGGGCAAACTCAAAAGACTTCTTGACGATCTGATGGAAGTGAGCAAGGCAAGCTCCGGAAATATAGAGACAAACCTTGAGGAGTGCGAGGCAGATATACTTTTAAGCCAGGCTGT
>JAEEMP010000019.1 GCA_016283275.1 Lachnospiraceae bacterium | reverse complement strand
CTCATACCCAAAAGCTGCGCTTTTGCACAAAGTCCCGTTACAAGCGGATCTTCGCTGAAATATTCAAAATTACGCCCGTTTAAAGGATGTCTTTTAATGTTCATGCCGGGGCCTAAAATACAGTCGATCTTATCTCTTAAAAGCTCCGCTCCCAAATATGTTGAGAGTTCTTTTATAAGAACGGTATCAAATGTGGATGCAAGGCAGCTTCCGTTCGGTGTCTGCATAGCCATAACACCGCTGTCTATCCTTAAGCCGCTGGGACCGTCGGTACATGCTGCCGCAGGTATACCATAATCTTTAAGGCTTTCGGAAACTCCGCCGTAAGCCGCACAGGTGCCGGGAACCACCCATGGCGAACTCATGCCCTCGCCGCGGGACATGATGATCATCTCCTCGTCGGTAAGCTGGGCGATAAAGTCGTCCATTGAAGCTTTTCCTTCTTTGACATCGGAAAGTTTGATGCCTTTATCTCCCGTATAAGGTATCTCGGTAAGACGTTCTCTTTCTTTTTCTATAAGCTCGTCAACCGTAAACTCTTTAAGCGGAACGGGAGAATATGCTTTTTGAATACCTTCCTCATCAACGAAGGGTGTAAGTCTTTCAAACTTTCTGTCCGGATACAACGCGGGCGAAGTCGTCTCAACGCAGACCGTCTCTGCAAGATAGAATGAGCCCACATGCTCTGCGCTTCTTACATCGGAGCCGGCATAAAAATTGTATTCGCCGGATTCAAGCACAAAACTGTTTTTAAAGCCTGTCATACCCGTATCGTCATAGGATGCCATTTCATTCATTCCAAACTCAAGAATGACCGTGTCTGAATCGCCCGGTTCCAAAAGTTTTGTCTTTGCATAAGCGGTAAGAACTCTTGAAGGCTTGCCCATAAGTCCCTGAGGAGCTTCCGTGTAAGCCTGTATAACTTCACGTCCTTTGTGATCTCCGACATTTTTAACCGTTGCGGTTATCTTAATTGAATTTTCCCAGGAAAAAGAAAACGACTTTTCGTACTTTGTGTACGAAAGACCGAATCCGAAAGGATACTTGACTTTTTCTTTTGCAAACGTCTCAAAATATCTGTATCCCACATAAATGTCTTCTTTATAGTAATTTCTGGAAAGATCGCCGAAATTGTCGTCGGACGGGTAATCTTCGATATTGAATGCTATGGTCTCGGAAAGTCTTCCCGAAGGAGTTACCTTTGCCGTAACAAGATCCGCTACAGCATTTCCGCCTTCACATCCACCCTGCCATACATACATGACCGACGGGATATCAAGTTCATCGACCCACTTCATATCCATGATGGCTCCGCTGTTTATCATAACGGAAACCCTGTCGAAATATCTTCGCACAGTCTTTATCATGGCTTCTTCATCGTCTCTTAAATAATAATCGCCTTTTGAAGGAGTTCTGTCTTTATCTTCTCCTGCGAGACGGCTTATAAAAATAAGCGCTGTATCCGAGTGTTCTGCCGCATCTTTGGCCATCTCATCGCTTAATGGCATTTCAAGCTGGCTTGTGGGCTCTGTCGCCCAGCCGTGCCCCTTGTCGAAAGGATGCTCTTCGATCCAGTTTTTGTAAATATCCGAAACAGGCTCATATACATTGATATCGCCCGCATTCTTAAGACCGTCATGGTAATTTACAACATACGGTACATTCACAAGCCCGCCGGAGCCTGTTCCGCACTTTATGTAATCAAACTGGGTGCGTCCGAATAACGAGACTGTCCCGCCCTTTTTCACGGGAAGCACATTGTTGTCGTTCTTTAAAAGAACGCATCCGTCCGCCGCAGCCTGTCTGTTGACCGCTATATACCGTTTCCAATCAAAATCAGTCGTTTTCGCCATCTTTAACCTCCGAAGTATCTTTTCCCTTGCCGGAACCCTTCTTGAATATGAACACCTTACTGAATACGTAATTGGCGATCGTTACCAGAACTGCCGATATACATATCTTTACAAACCAGTAATTGGCTGAATCAAGTTTTTCCCCCGAAAGTTCCATTCCCGCCAAAGAGCCCAATTTCTGAACAAAATTGTTTAACGACCATACGTTTACAAAGAGCCACATTATAAGTATATCCAGTGCCCATGTGGAAAGCCTTGAACCCGCAAAACCGATGAATTCATGCATAACTTTGGGATTGGTGCTTCTAAATACCCACTTTCTGTTAAGCGGGAAAGCGAAAAGAACGCCACCCACCCAACTTAATGAGTTAATTATAAAGTTCTGAACCGGTATTGTCGGATCGAACACAAAATGCTCAAATATCCATGCTATTATCCAGCAGAATATCGTGGTCAACACACCCACGATCAGATAAACAATGATTTCCCTGTATTTTCCAAGGAAGCTTTTTTTCTCCATAAAGCTTTCTTTTCCTCCGAATCAAAAACATATTAGAACGAGTGGCCTCCGCCGCCTCCGCTGTGGCCTCCGCCACCAAATCCGCCGCCTCTGCTGCCTCCTCCGCCGCCGGAACTTGACGGGGGATTGTAGCGTTTTGTGGTATTTGTATGGACTGCAACAGGCGCGGAACCTTCAACAGCCACAAAGGCATCATTTGCGATCTCCGCATTCCTTTGCTTTCTGACTTTTGAAAACGCAAGTGCCAAAAGGTAATTGATAAACAATGCAAGAAGCAATGCAAGGAGCGCGTTTCCTATATACTTCATGGGTCTTGCGATACGTCTTCCGTCAAGGATGGCATACATCTCGGCGAAAGCTTCTTTGGCACAGCCCGCATAGTCTTTTCTGCTCGCATACGAATAGACATTATCCGTTATGGTATTCGCATTTGCAACCGTAATCTTTCCGTAAGCACTGCCGTCACTGTATATGTATACCATTCGGTTATCCATATCGATCAAAAATACCGTTCCGGAATCTGTTCCGAAAAGATCGTGAAGATAATCCTCGGCGTACTGTTTGGATGACATACCGTAAGCATTGTCGGTAGACTTAAACGCAACGCTTGCATACTCGGTTACATATACCATCTTTGCAAGCACCTCCGCCTCTTCGCTATCGGTAAGAAGATCGGCGGAATCATCCATGATCGCAACGTAACCCGTGTTTGAGTTCGTGTAATCTGCTTTCGGTGCCGCATAACCCGCCAAACCGAATACTCCTGTCAACAGTGCAAAGACCGGTATTGTCAAAAGTGTTCTTTTAAAATTTCGCACTGTCATCGCCTCCCTTCTTTTTAAACTGAGGAAGCGGTCTTGATGTCAGCATATTGTAACGCAGCATAATGTTGACCATCATAAGACAGTTACATATTCCGGTTATCACAACACCGAAATAGTAATATATATCCTGAACCGGCAAAAGGAACAGACATACAGCGGCGCATATCAACGATATAAAGAAGTACAGCCTGTTTTTGCGCCATTCCTTCTTCCACTCTTCGCTCACAAGCTTGCCCATGTCCACTGTTTCTTCCTTAAACGTTCCGTCAGGATTGGCAACCGTTCGTATTATCTTTCTTTTTTCCTGTTTAAGTGAACTCTGCCTTGTAAGCGACATAACACCGAGATCGTCGGCATTGTATTCCTGATAGGTTATCTTCTGGACTTCAAAATAAAGCCCAATAAGGCATAATACCGAAATGACCACCGCCGCCCACAAAAGAGCTGTCGGTCTTAACGTAAGAAAGATATTTAAAAGTATAAACAGCGGTACGGCCGCAACAAGCGAAGACAGAATATATTTCTTTATCGAAATCGGAAGGTCCGCAACAGCCTCGCCGGTCTGCCCGTTCACGACCGAATAAAGGACTCTTTCGTTGCCTTTTTTGTCTCTGGTCTTATATGACATGAACCATACGGGAAGCATTGCAAGAGTCTGCTTTACGGTATCCGGCCATACAGCTTTTACAACAGACTTATGATCTATGGTATATTGTGTGGAGCGCTGCTTGCTCTGGAGCTTATCGGCGGCATCCTCACTGACCGCGGTCTTTGCAAGAAACTCATAAGTCTCTGCGGGTACATCCATAAGATCCGCATAGAAACCGCTCATAAAAGCCGTGGTAAAAGGTTTTGCCTGTCTTATATCATACGGAGCTATAGCCTGACTTAAATTATCGGAAAACGATGAACTCGCATCAAAATTTACCCCGTCATATTTTATTCTTACATTCGTACTTACCGAATAATGATCGGTGTACTCATAATTCCCTTTCTGATATGAGTGCTTAGCCGAATACTTTGTGTCACCCGACCTTTCAAAATCATATATCCAGTATGGCATATATATGGCTCTGAATCCCGAAATATGCGAAGGGTCTTTTACCTCCTTTGGTGCAAACAACGCGTGCCTTGTAAGCTTTTGGTATGCGTTGGCGCAGTCTTCCTTTGTCTTTGAGAACGGGATTATAAGCTCGGGTCTTCTCATATCCGACATTCTCGCATTAAGCGGAGTGGAAGCCCCGCAGAAACTGCAGAACACCATAGCTTCATTGTCGTCGCTTACGATCTCACCGCCGCACTGCGGACAGGTATAGACGATGACCTGCATATGGGTGCCTGTATCATTGTCCCCCCCGACATTTTCCTTGTGCATTACGGCTTCGGTCTTCTCGGTTATAGCATATGGATCCATCACCGTATCACAGTAATCGCAGTGCATCATCTGCCGTTTGATGTCAAATTTAAGATTCTGCCCGCAATTCGGACATCCGTACATTCTTTAGCCTCCTTATTACTTTAACCTGTAAACGGCGTATTCCCGACCGGAAGAAACCGTAAAACTGTCTTTTTCGGTACAGGTTCCGAAGTATTCAAAAAGCCATTCCGCAGGCTTTTCTTTCAACATCACATAATAAACATTTTCATCGCCCATAAGCGCATCCTTAACGGGTCGTGCTATAAGTCTTCCCTCGTGTGCTTTTTCAAGCGGGCCTCCAAGTGTCCAGTTACCTGCCATTATCCCGTTAAAGGCTTCGGAAGATCCGTCCTTGAACATAAGCGCAGGGAGTGCGGCCTCCACAGATGTGTTAATGATATATACATTATCGGGCGACGCTTTAAAATATGCATTGATCTCGGTCCTGTCCAAAGCATCGGCCTTCATTGCCGCTTCTTTGTCCATTAATGTCCGAAGTGAATAGATACCCGTAACCGTCATTATGAATATAAGCGCGATCGCCATGGAAATCTGCCAGAAAAGCGAAGGCTGTCTTGCCGGTCTTTCCTTTTTTAGCACGATCACAAACATGGCTGTCAAAAAGCAAAACAGCATGACATGGAATCCGTGGGTCACTCGTTCGGGCAGCCTTTCAAGATATGTAAAATAGGCCACGAACGACCACTCATAAATACAGGACAGCATTACCATGAGTCCCGCAAACTTTTCATCCTTAAGAAGGAAGAAGATCAAAAGTGCAAAAGTGCAGAGAGAGACAGCTACTCCCGCAAATGTGGCATTCATCCCGTAGATTGTCGATACGGTATCATTGATGACCTTACGGGGCACGGAATAAAATGCCTCCCACTCTTTTTTAAGCTCATCGGCTCTTTTTGCCAATGCATTAAAAGCATCCGCATCAACATTTTTTAAAAGAACGATATCATACTCGCGAAGAACCGTATAATCTCCTTCGGAAAGTCCAAGTCCTTCATAAAGCGAGGTATTGTCGTAATAATCGGGAAGCTTGTTGTAATCGTACACTTGTGTACGCGCTTTGTTGTACTCTTTAAAAGTCTTCCATTCGGGTGACGAATAAGCCGCCGCTTCCGCCACAAAAGATATGATCAAAAGACCCGCAAAAATACCAACAGGCAAAAGCGTATCCATAAATCTTTCAAAACGTTCGGAAGTGGTCTCGTTTTTATCAAAGATCCTGAATAAGATAGCCATGACAAGAAGCGGAAATGCCAAAAAGAACATCTGCTTTCGAAGCCATAACGAGATCAAGAGCATAGTGATCACAACAATCCTTGAAAGGATATTCTTATCCGTATAATCGTATGTGGCCGACCAAAGGATAGCGGTTGCGGCACAGACGCCCGCAAGCAGCGTATACTGATGGAGTACCACATAATGAATATCCATGATCGTAAATATGCCGAAAGTAATGACAAGACCCGCAAGTTTATTGGAAAGTCTCTCAAAAACACAGCCCATTCTGTATGCGATAAGGAAAAAACACAGTAAATGGAGTCCCACCATAAAACCGTCATACCAGCTTATACCGGGCCCAAGCGAATATAAAGCCTTAAATATAAGACCCAAAGGATACATTATATATATAAGATGTGCATCCGGTTTACCTGTATAGTTGCCGCTCGCTATACTTTTAAGCATAACATCGTCATTTGAACTTAAAATGAAAGTAAAACGCTTAAACAGCACAAAAGCGAGCGCTCCCGTAAATAAGAGGCTCACCGCAAAGATTATTATATTGTTTCTCTTTTTATCGTCGCCGTACATCAATAATTACCCACATGACTTAATGCCTGAACATCAAAAAGATCGGAAAGATATTTTATAAGTACTTCGGAAGCCTCAATATGAGCCGGGAAACCCGGGTGATAATGGGACCCGAAGGTTTTGTCCGTTGTATTTGGAAGATCCAAAAAAGCAACATTTTCATCTTTTGTCTCTTCCTTATATCTGTCCATAGCCTTGAGAATGCACGCTCTTAAATTGCTTCCGAGCATTCCGTAAGCCCATACGATATGCGAACTTTTGTTGTCGTTTCTTAGCATCTTAAGAAAACCGACTATAGCATCTTCAACCTTCTTAACATCCTCTTCGTTGTATGTACCGTCGGCATTTTTGCGTTGCTTTTTAAGACCTTCGCCCGGCACATCAAAAGGAGGCTGATCGAAAGCGGAATTATCGTTTGTGCATAAATTCACTATAACAGCATCGGGAACCCATGACGAAAAATCATACGGGTCCTGCGCTCCGATACTTTCATTGAACTTCCCGGTAGCCAGACCGCATACAGGTTCATAAATCGAAGGAATATTATGGCGGGTATCGTTATCCCAGCCGCAATATACTCCCCATCCTCCCTGGGATATGATCCTTACGTCGGCATCAAGTGCCTTCTCCACGATATTCGCATAGTGGCGGCTTGAACTCATATACATTGCAAGCCAGTCGGTATCGGTGATCGCACCGTATGTGCCTTCGCCTGAAGTTATCGAATCACCTATAAACTCAAACTTAAGTTTTTTCTCTGCTACCGGCAGAAACTCTCCGTCCGTACGGAAACCTTTAACGAGGATATGCGTTCTTTCATCCTCGCCCATTGCCTGAAGTTCTCTGTAAAACTTCATATTCTTTACGACACCCGGTGTCATGCTCCTGAAAAGGCATATGGAATGTTCGCCGGGCAAAAGCATCTGACGGCTCATAAATGCCCCGTTTAATTCGGTTGCTACCCATGGCTCATGAAAACCGCAGTCAACACTTATATCTATCCATAACTCCGAACCCGTTACATTGACTTCCACTCCGGAATGATTCCAGAAAAGAGGAAGCGGACAGGCATTTTCGATCGTCCTTCCGTGTATCTTGACGGGTATCTCGTTTATGCTGAAACTCTTCATAATTTACTCCGATTTTTATATAGTAATCATTTTTATTATACGAAACTGTCAGTATTTTAATCAAGAAAAAAAGGCCGCAAAGCGACTTCTTTTTCTTAGTGCGATATATCACGGATCAACACCACTGATCGTTAAAGAATAATGTGCTTGTCAAGCTTGGAAAGATTCTTTTTGTGAATGAGCATGATAAGAGGGATATCCTTTTCAAGCGGTACATCGGGATCCACATATTCGTTTACCACGCCGTCCTTTACAGCCACTACGTTTATCCCGTATTTCTTTCTTAAATTAAGTTCTTTAAGGGTTTTGCCCACCCATTTTTCCTTGGGTTTCATCTCAACAAGACATACATCAGCACTTACCTCAAAATATTCAAGGAAATTGCTTGCTATCAGATTTCTGGCTGTTCTTATCCCGCTTTCCGATTCAGGATATATAACCTCATCTGCGCCGACCTTTTCCAGTACAGAGCCCATTCGTTCGTTTCCGGCCTTTGCAACCACCCATTTAACACCGTTTTCTTTTGCCACCATCGTACACATCAGACTGGCTTCGAGGTTCATTCCCATGGATACGACCGCGCATTCGATATTGCCGATCCCCAGCGCCTTTATGGCCTCTGTATCGGTAAGCTCGGCAATAATGGCCTTAGTTGCTTTTCTCGAATATGATTCGATAACAACGGGGTCGTTATCCACCACCATTACTTCCGCTCCGATCTCCAAAAGTTTATCCGCAACCGCCTGACCGAATTTTCCGAGGCCAAATACCACAAATGATTTATATTTCATGTTTTCACTCCTTATTAACCTACTATAAAGTGACCGTTTGCATATTTAATATCATTCTTATCCGAACTTTGGGTACTGAAGAACAATGCCATTGAAATGGGACCGATCCTTCCCGCAAACATTCCTATTATTACCACTATCCTGCCCGCTGTATTTAGGCCTGCGGTAACCGCTCTTGAAAGTCCGACCGTACCTGTTGCACTGAACATCTCGTACGATGCGGATAAAGCGGAAACGGATGTTGTATTTATAAGTACAAATATGAGTATCAAGGTTATTATAAGGTTCGCTGCCACAATGGCATTGGCCTTATTGATAAGTCTTTCGGATACAGCTCTGTCCAATATGACAGTCTCTGTCCTGTTTTTTATAAAAGAACTTACATTTAAGAGGACCACGAAGATCGTAACCGTTTTAATACCGCCCGCGGTACCTACCGGAGAACCGCCGATAAACATATATATACACCCCAGAAGACAAGTGGAAGGAGTAAGCGCTTCCTGAGGGATCGTCGCAAAACCGGCCGTTCTGAACGTAACCGACTGAAACAGACTTGCCAGGATCTTATTACCTACCGAAAGATTACCGAGTGTCTCCGGATTATTCCATTCAAAGAGCATTACAAACAGCATTCCGGAAACGATCAAAAATATCGTAAGGTGTATTGCCAGCCTTGAATGAACACCCAGCTTGCTCCAGAATATTTTGGGCGTGTAGCCTCGCTTTATGCTGTTTTTCATATTCTCGGCAAATTCAAACCATACCACATATCCGATACCGCCCATTACAATAAGGCCAATCGTAATAATATTAACAGGGACGTTTGTCGTGTAATCCATAAGTGAATTGGATCCGATTATATCCATCCCGGCATTACAGAATGCCGAAACCGCATTGAAGACCGAAACCCATATGCCTTTAAAAAAGCCAAACCTCGGAATGAAAAAGAAGGAATACAAAAAAGCACCGATACCTTCCACAATAAAAGTATCCTTTATAACTCTTTTTAAGAACTTAATAAGACCGTGGATCGAATCAAGATTATAGTAATCCTGGATAAGAAGCCTTGTACCTAAAGTAAAGGTTTTCTTAAGTATCATCATTATACCCGAATAAATGGTGATGACGCCGAAACCTCCGACCTGGATCAGGATCAGTATTATAAACTGACCCCAAAAAGACCAATGTGAAAACGTATCCTCAACCACAAGTCCGGTCACACAGATCGATGTTGTGGATGTAAATAAAGCCGTCAGATAATCCGTATGCTCTCCGTCCGCAGTCGCAAAAGGAAGCATCAAAAAAAGAGACCCGGCTATGATCGCAAGCAAAAACCCCAACACGATTATCTGCGTTGACGACAGTTTGAGTTTTTTTATGTTGAATACACTTTTATCGATATGTTTCAAAACAGATACCTGTCCCTCATGTTTTCGATTATACTGCAAAATAATGGGGCTGCCACCTTTTGGTGCAGCAGCCCCTGACGGTATCAATTATTTATATTCCACTTCATCCCAAACATCTGCGGGAACCATTGTGATATAAGTCTTACCGGTGTTAAGAGTGATAAGTCCGCCCTTTTCAAGATCGTAATAAAGCGTCTGACCGTTCTCCGAAGGCTTAGCCCAGTGAATCGGGATAGCAAAACCGTTCGAAATGTAATAACCCTTATCGCCTGCACCAATACAGTTGTAAATAAGATATCCGTGCTCATCGTACTGATAAAAATCAACAGCATATACAATAAGGTTCTTAAAACTCATTACCTTATTACCGTCAAGCGGATCCACATGAGCATCACCGTAGCAATAGTAATCGTATGTCTGTGTATCTTCGTTGTAGATAAGCTTTGAAGAATTGTGAGGATAAGGAAGATCTATCTCCTTACATTCGAATCCCGAAGCATGATCTGCCGTATAATCGGCATCCTTATCGTTGAATGTAAAATGAGGACCTTCATAATAATCATTGTAGGTCTCTGTATAACCTGCTTTCTCAATTCTTGAGATAAGGCCCGCATATGTCTTGTCCTGATCGGCATTGTAGTAAGATTCGCTGGTGACATATTCAGTATATTCCCAGTTCTTACCGTTTGTGTAACGGGCAAAACCGCCGCTTAAGTTGTTGCTCCATTCTCTTGCAAGATACTCATTGATGTAGTAAGGACCGCCATCGTGTACAAGAATGGCATTCCATTCACCCGCAAGCAAAACGTTGGTGGGACGTGTACTTCTTATCGAACCGAACTGCTCAAGATTCTTCCAGTCCTTAACAAGGCACATAAGACGTGTGATACGTCCGTTTGCCGTTGAGTTCATAAGTTCATATACAACGTCTGCCTGATTTAATCCCATATGAGGATATGCCTTTGTCTCATTATCAACCATACATGCAATGGGACGCTGATCCTTTAAATCCTCGGAAATGATCTCATTGGTAAGTTCGCTTCTGTACATTCCTTCCGGAACGACTTCAACCTCGGGCTCTTCAACCACTTCAACTTCGGGCTCTTCCGAAACGCTTTCGCTTACCTGGGGGATAAGATCCTCAATAGGAGTTTCTGAGATCGAAACTTCGCTTATGCTTGCAACTTCATCCTTACCGCAGGCGGAAAATGCCATCATAGCGGCCATAACGAGAGCAAGCACTCTTAACTGCTTCTTCATAACTGTCTCCTTACAAATAAATAATAATCTTTTTCATAACAGCAAATCACATTCTACCACACTTTTTTCCTTTTTACACCATCTAAATAAATTCTTAATAAAAACTCATTAAAAAAACAAGCAAAAAACGGGTTCATGGCAAAAATTGACAGATATTCAAACATAAAGTGACGAGAAGAACATAAATATACTGTTTATACTTAATATGAGGGTTAAATGGATCATTAATGAGGAGTATATTATCATGAACAAACTTATCAAGGCTTTGGGAGATTCCAATCCCATAACCACACAGTGTTACGGCGCAGATCCGTATGCTCTTGTGTACAACGACACTGTCTATATCTATATGACCGCGGATGCTTACGAATACGACGAAAACGGCGACATCAAGGAAAATTCCTATTCAAAGATACGATCCATCCGTGTTGTTTCCACTAAAGATTTTAAAAATTTTGAAGATCACGGCGAGATCCCCGTTGCCGGTGAGGACGGGATCGCAAAATGGGCTCACAATTCATGGGCTCCGGCAGCCGCTCATAAAAAGATAGACGGCAAAGAAAAATTCTTCCTTTACTTTGCCGATAACGGCGGAGGTATAGGTGTTCTTTCGGCCGATTCACCGATAGGACCGTTTGAGGATCCGTTGGGGCACGGACTTATCACCAGAAGCGTTCCCACCTGCGACAGAGTTGCATGGCTTTTTGATCCCGCTGTTCTTACAGATGATGACGGTACGGGCTATATCTACTTCGGAGGCGGTGTTCCCGGCGGAATGTTTGCCCGTCCCGGCACCGGAAGATGTGCAAAACTCGGTGCAGACATGATAAGCCTCGACGGAGATCCCGTTGAAATGGATACACCTTATCTTTTCGAGGATTCCGGCATTCATAAATTTAAGGATAAGTATTACTATTCATATTGTTCAAACTTCAATGTAGATGAGGCGGGTACAAAGGAATACGGCTTTGCAAACGGCGAGATCTGTGTAATGGAAAGCGACAAGCCTTTGGGACCCTTTAAGTTCAAAGAACGCATTTTGGAAAATCCCGAGAAATATTGCGGTTTGGGCGGCAACAATCATCACGCTGTTTTTTCTTTCAACAATGAGTGGTACATCGTATATCATTCAAGAATGCTTGAAAAGAGTCTTAATGTTGAGCACGGTTACCGGGCAACCTCGGTTGAGAAATTTAAGATAGCAGATGACGGAAGCATAGGCACGATCGTGCAGACGCACGAAGGTCCGAAGCAGCTTGTGTATGTGGATCCTTTTAAAGATAACAGTGCGGTATGCGTATCCGAAATGCGCGGCGCGGTTTCGGTTCCCGAAAACACAGACAAAAGATACGGCAAAATGGTACTTAACAAGTCGGACAGCGATGCGTTTATCTGCGTGACCGGTGTTGATTTCGGTTCAAAAGCCGTTTCTTCTTTAACCGTAAACGCGTGTGTTCCCGCAGAGCATAAAGGAACTGTCAGGGTATATGCGGACGATCCTTCTTCGTCACCTATAGCAACGATCGATCTGATCGGATCCGAAAATGCATATAAGGATTATAAAGCCGATGTAAACGAAAAGATTACCGGAGTGCATAACCTTATATTCGTGTTCGAGGGCGACAATGTAACGGTAAAGAGTTGGAAATTTGCATAAAAAGGTTCAATTCCACATAAAAAGCGACGGGACAGAAATCCCGTCGTTTTTATATGGAGAATTAATTTGAAAAAGTGTCTTTAATTATTTCCTGTAAGCGCTGTCGCATTGGTTTCGGATGCTGTCTTTGAAGCATAATAATCATCAAAGAGCTTATTGGTGGCATCCATGGTATCGTAACTTATCTGGGGGAGTTCTCTTCCCCATGCTCCGCCTGCCATATCGAAACCTTTCTTGACTGCATCCTGCATTTTATGCATCATATTGACATCATCGCCCGCAAGAGCCGATGCAAAATCAAACAGTCTCTGGGAAGTCTGCTTAACGCCCCAGTATCCGTCTTCGGAGATATCTGCGGAAGCCTGAGCCTTGGTGGCTGCATCTACCGTAAAATCACCCTTGGAAAGTATACTCCAGATATTGTTGGCCTTGGCAAATGTGTTGGCCTGTCCGTCTATTGTCTTTGTAACAATATCCGAAAGCTGTTTCATACGTGTTGCCTGATCGTTCTTAAGCTGAGTTACAAGATTTGCTCTGTCTTCCGCACTCATTTTGTTTATCGAATATAAGCCCGAAACCTCTCTTGCAGCTCCCTTTTCGTATACTGCTCCCGTACCGGAAGCGGCTTTATCGACAGCCGTAAGTTCCGATGCCTTTGTGCTTTCGGATGTCTTTGTCGTGTCGGTATTATAATACGCTTTAAGAAGTTTTCCGTAACTTCCGCTCTTTATCGCGGCATAATCGGCATAGTCGTTGAAAGAAGCGCCCGCTTCTTTTGATCCCTGTGTATTGGATTGATTAAAAAGGGCAGAAAGATCGTTACCCGCGCCCTGAATATTGTTCACTCCGGCCATTTTGCGCCTCCTTGCTTACAAAAAGAAAAACCAAATTTGTTCATTTACTATAATACACAAAATAAGAAACGGATTATTAGCATACGATCTGCCAATAATCCGTTCTGTTGTCACGGGTATACTTTTGTCTTGACAACACCGTTTTCCTCGTATGTAAGTGTTGCGGTATAGTTGTCGTAATCCGCAGTAAGATCCACAAATATAGTCCCGTCCAGATCGTGATACTTAGTCTCGATACAGTTTTTAATATCTGACGAGTCCTTAAAATATGTTACCTGTATTATTTCCTCGCGGCCTTCGCTTGTAAGTTTTACGGTTACCCCTACCATGTCGTCACCGATTATTACCGAGTGCCCCGATGTGATCTCGGGATTAGGATCCCGGGTATAATCTTGACTGATGCTGTCCTTCGAAACTGTAACATAATAGATGGAAAAACCGCTTCCGAATTCCTTGCCCTCTTCAGTCATATAATCACTCGGAAGATATTTTTTGTCGAATCCGAGTGAAACCTCATCCCCATACATCGTGAAAATGTATACGATCTCATTGTCACCTGTTATAAGCGCATATTCATATGTATCCGCGGCATTCTCTACCGCTATATATGCGGGATAGTTATATTTGCCCTCATCATCGCGCTTAAGCACTTCTTTTCTGTTTCCGTAGGTTTTGGATGTATTCTCAAGGCGCAATAATTCTTTTTTAAAAGCCTCATCGGTATATTTACACTTAAGATACGTCTGTACGGTAGGTGAAAAGAGCGTGTCCCTGAACTTATGATAAAACTCCGTCTCAAGCGTTCCTTCGGGAATCTCTTCCGGGAAAGTTATGTAGCCGGTCCTGATCCCGTTTTCGTTAAATATCTTGGGATAATCCTTTATGTTTTTATAAGTCTTTGCAGGTCCGCCCATAAAAAATAAAAAAACAAGGGCAAAGAATATCGTAAAAAGTGTTATTATTCCTATGGTCACACCCAATACTATACCAAGCACAGCATGGGAAGTTTTTGTTTTTTTCATTGTGTCCTCCTGTGAGCCGCTTATTCATAGATGGAAAAAGGTTCGCGTTCATTTTCAAAATTCCAGCCGTGCTGACCGTAGTCCTTCGGGATAAGTTTTTTGTCAAACGGTATGTTTCTTCTGTCTGCTCCCTGAAGATAGATATAATCTATCTCGCCGGCCCCTTCATCAAGAACCGCATATTCAAAGCCGTCGCCGTACATCATCGCACAGACTGCCGGAAGCGAAAATTCTTCTTCGTCGTAAACCGCCTGCTTTTTATCCTTTACGGAAAGCAGGCGTTCTTTTTCCCGTGCAAACTCTTCAGTGGTATATTTACAGTTTAATCTGATTATATAGATCTGATACATGTCACCGCCGCCGCAATCATAGTAATACTCTTTGATCTTATCGGAAACCTCCGCTTTGTCGGGGAAAAGCATTAATTTTGCGATACCTCTGTAATCGGCCGTTTTGTAATCTTTGGGATCGGTAAGTGTGGAAGCCTCAACACCCGTAACCTTTGATATTTGGCGTCCGAGTGCCACGAATCCTCCGATTATCAAAAGAACCGCAAGCACTATTCCTATGATAAGGCCGATAAGAACATGCCGATAGCGCTTTACCGCCTTTACAAAACGGTTCTCCTTCTTTTTCTCTTCGATGATCCCGTTTTCAATATTTTCCTTTATTCTGTTTAATTCTGCCCTGCATTTTTCGCAGGAATCAAGATGACGCGCCAAAAAATCTTCGGATTCTTCGCTTAAAAGTCCTTCAAGATGAAGCGGCATCAGGTCTCTTGCGACCTTGCAATCCATCTCGTTTTGCATCCTCTCACCTCATTTCATCATTATCACTTCAAAAACTCAATGATCATATACATCCATACAAGCAAAAGAAAAAGAATATGGCTTAAAAGGATTATCTTACCGACATGTTTTTTTCTGTATTTAAATCTCTTGACCGGTCTTTTAGACGATATATCCAAGTCGGCGATCATCATATTGTATATTTCCATACAACCCGGACTGTTCTTTAAATGCTCCGTGACCATAAGTCCCGTTTCTTCACTTAACAGGCCGTCTATATAGGAAGGGAGCAGATCGATCACGATAGCATCGGAATATGTATTATTCATTGCGTTCAAGCTCCTTTCCAAGAATTTGTTTGGCCCGGTAAAAATTTACCCTTGCCCAGTTTTCGGATTTATTTAATATGTCACCGATCTCTTTAAAACTAAGATCGCCGGTAAGTCTTAAAAGCACCACATCTTTCATCGGTGATCCCAAAGCGCTTATAGCCTTATATACATTGACCTTTGCCTCGGCTTCCTCGATCTCATTTTCTGTCGAAGAAGGTGCCGCTGCTTCAAAAGTGTCATCAAAAGGCACTTCTTTTAAACGTTTCTTTTTGTCAATGCTCTGATAATACGTAAACTTCGCTATCTGGCAAAGCCATGTGGAAAGTTTTGAGTCTCCCCGAAATTCTGATATTTTCTTTGTGGCACGGTAAAATGTTTCCTGAGTAAGCTCTTCCGCGGCATCAGGATTACCGCCGGTAAGAGTATAAAGATATCCGTAAACAGTCTCGAAATACTGTTCATAGATGCCATCCATATTCACCGTACCACCTCCTTTTTTAATCTTTATCAGCCGCTTTAAACGGTCTTTTTCTTTTGCTTTATACTAATTAGTCCAACTAATGATACCAAACGTTACAAAAAAAATAAAATTATTTAAATAAAAGTAAAAAGCAGGGCTTTTATAGCCCTGCTGCCTGTATATATGCACTTTCTATAAAAATCTTATCACATCCATGGGACGCAAAAGCGTTGCAAAATCTTTCTTTAAATGCACATGATCCCTTGTATTGTCTTTAAAATACCACGTCGCCTGTAAAGCTTTCATACCGAGAGCTGAGGCGGCTTCAAGCTCGCTGCTTCCTCCGTCGCCCACATAAAGGCATTCTTCGGGCTTTAGGTCCAGCTTTTTTAAACATTCCGCAAATATCTTTTCGTCGGGCTTCATTACACCAAGTTCGCATGAAAGGCATGCCACATCGAAGCAGTTGAAAATACTGCTGTCTCTTATAGCCTGACGCTCTTCATGAAAGCAGTTTGTGATAAGCGCGATCTTAACTTTCCTGTCTTTAAGCTCTTTAAGCAATTCCGGCACTTCGGGGTCCATGGTCTTAAAAGCTTCGTATTTCGATCTTTTTCTTTTTTCGGATATCAATTTGAGAAGTTCATCCGAATAGCGCCCGGTGGATCTTAAAATATCCTCTATAACTTCCTCAAACGTTACTTTGCCAAGTGTTCTGTCATCCTCGGTCTTGTCCCAGAAGCTTTTAAATTCGGCCCAGGAAAGCCCGCAGTCTGCTGCGATATTCTCGCTAAAATAAAGAGGGCTTCTGTAAAATGTGATCAGAGTTTCATACATGTCAAAAATAACCGCTTTATGACTCATACTAAGATTTCCTTTTCCATTACTTAATATATTTATCCGTAAGCTTTCTTAAATTGTCTATGCATTCGTTTAACATGTCAAAGTCGATACCCTCGCGTTCTTTTGAAAATGCAGTGGACTCGATCGTGTAATCTCCGGTATAGCCATAGCCTGACAGTTTTTCAAAAAACGCATCAAAGTCCACATGCCCTTTACCTATGGGGAGAACCTTAAGATTGTTAAAATCCCTAAGGCCTCCGCCGTAATCGTTGATGTGAAGATGCCTGATATGACCGTCTTTAAGCATCCAGTCCCATTCAGGCTTAAAAAGATCGAGCGTCTCACCGTGAAACTCAGCCATTTTGGTGTCATATACAAATTTAACATCCGGGTATGACTTATAAACCTCATTTAGATCGTACAAAGGCGTGTTTTGATTACAGATCACGTTCTCTACCATCAGGGATATACCCGCTTTTTCGGCCATCTCCTTAAACACCCCGAAACGCTTTATATTTAGTCCTATATTTTTGTCCGAGATAAGACCGTTCCATAAATGGAATACCATTCTATCTGCGCCGAATTCCTTCGCAACGCGAAGGTTTATTTTAAAGTCTTCTATGGCATTTTTATAATTATCTTCGTCTTCATCCGGGGTATATGTATATTTCTTATATTGCCCGTCTTCAAACCATACCTTTCCGCCTGCAATGAGTTCGGATAACGATTTCTTGCAATGAATGACCGGAATATTAAGCTTATAACCTTTAACGGTTTTAATAAGTTCATCGATCTTTGGATACCACGAACCGTATACCATGAACTCAAAACCGTCGCAATCAAGCCGTTTTGCCACATCCTCCAAAAGTCTGTAATTTCTGCCGTTGGGCATTCCGAGAAGAGCACCCGTCGATATAAATACTTTATCCATTTAATTTTACCGTCCTCATACCGTTACTGTTTCGGTATTCTCTTTCATGATACTCCATCCTTTATGATCTTCCATTCCTCAATAAGTCTGTCAAGTCTCCACGCCGCATTTGCGGGGCTTGTGGACGGAAGGAGTTCAGCCTCAATGCCCGTGTTCTTATACGTATATCTTTTATAGAGTTCTTCGGCTTTTTTACCGTTTACAAATATCCTTGTAACCTTTGAATTATCGAGTATTTCAGATAGATCGTTCGGAACAACGTCTTTGATGCTTGCATCGGATGAACCGATGATCGTGCAGGATCTTATCACATCCCATGCGGCTATGTGATTTCTCAAAAGAAAACTCTTCCTCGCTTCGATCGTCTCCGGAACAGGCTCATTGAATATATCGGCCACCACCTTCCAGAAACGATTTTGCGGATGTCCGTAAAAATATCCCATTTCTCTGGATCTTACCGAAGGAAAACTTCCAAGGATAAGGATTTTTGAATCTTTATCGAAAGTCGGAGGAATAGGATGAATGATGTGTGTATCCTTAATAAAAACGCCCAAAAGTTCTGTAAGCGAATCAACGGTTTTATCAGGTTTTTGATCTTCGCGCTCAAGGCTCCAGAACTTTCCGAAACCCTGCCTGATCCATACTGTTCTCATTCCGACTGATTTTGCGGGAACTATATCGTTATCTATACGGTCGCCTACCATAACCGCTTCTTCTGCATTAACGCCGGCTTTCTTTAAAGCCAATTTAAATATAGCGGGATCCGGCTTTTTAAGGCCTTCCTCCGCTGACGCTACAACAATATCTATATATTTAAGTATCCCGTGTTCTTTTAACCTGTCTGCAGTTCCGAGTGCCTGATTTGCGATCACACCGATCTTATAGTTCTTTTTAAGAGCTTTAAGAACGGTTTTCGCATCGGGATAGAGTTTTTCTTCTTCAAAATACCACACAAGACGCGGAAGATCATAAAGTTTACAAGTCCTTATATCCCCACGCTCGTTTTTATGATAAAAGTCCATTGCGGTGTTGTATATCTCTTCGTAAGACAAACCTGCGTTATCCGCCATATCTTTAAATCGATGCTCATATACCTTTGATTCGTCCATAAGCGTGGAGCCTACATCAAAAAATATCCATTTTATGTTTTCAAACATATTTAGTCCCCATTGTAAGAATTATCCCTGTAATGTGAAAGTGTTTCAGGGGATGTTTCGACCCTGAGAGCCATGAATTTATCCCATTCTTTTATAAAATCATCAAAAGAAAGATCTGTCAGAGACTCGGTTCCGTCTGCCTCAATATGATAACAATCCTCCGAATGATTGTACTCATCGATCATCTCAAATGTTTTGTATCCTTCTATAAGTTTTAATGTTGCATCCGACGTAATTTCATATTTTGAAAAATAATAGCATTCATTTGTGAATGAGGTTTTAAGAACACATCCGTCTTTAAGAGGTGAACAGTTTGAAAAATCATCACCCGAAAGCATAACGGGTTTCCCGTCCTTAAGCGTATAAAGCGTCTGATAGTTAAGACTTACGATGTTTCTTTGACTGTCATATAAATCTAATTTATAACCAAATAAGAGTTCTTCTGTGCCATCACCGTTAACATCCGTTATCACATAAGAATAATCATCAAGTGCACCCTCTGATCTGAAAACCTGCATAAAACCGTCTCTGTAATTGATCCTGTCGATCTCGTCGGATCCACTGTAAAATGTTATCCCTGTTTCAATACCGTTCTCAATATAATTTACAAGTGCATCAAGGATATCGGAATACTTATATTCGGGGGCGACGGGTTCCGAATTGTCTTTCGTTCCCGCACAGCTTACAAGACATATTATCGATATAAACATTAATCCTACTGTAAAAACTCTTTTATGCATGCTGTCTCCTCATTTCGTTTTCTCTGATCGAGATGATCACGTCTAAATACGGTTGAATATCTTCTAATGATTATTCCGTCTGTTTTAAATATATAACCCGGATCTCTGCGGTGTTTCCTTCAGCTATTTTTTCATTGTTGTTTTGAGTCCCTCGAATAATAATTATAAACTTAACCCCTGTCTTTGTGCAAAGATATTTGCATTCTTACTAAGAGATTTCAGTACAAAAAAAGGCTCCCGAGGAAAACCTCGGGAGCCTTGATCTTACTGTATTTCTACCTAATTACTCGATGATTGTAGCAACACGGCCCGAACCTACTGTTCTACCACCCTCACGGATAGCGAAGGTAAGACCCTGCTCCATAGCGATGGGGTGAATAAGTTCGATAGTCATTTCTACGTTATCACCGGGCATACACATTTCTGTACCAGCGGGAAGGTTGCAAACACCTGTAACGTCGGTTGTTCTGAAGTAGAACTGAGGACGATAGTTGTTGAAGAAAGGAGTATGACG
>JAEEMP010000018.1 GCA_016283275.1 Lachnospiraceae bacterium | reverse complement strand
TTAAGTCATCGGCAGGTACGTATACAGCCTGGATGGATGTAATGGAACCCTTTCTTGTGGATGTGATTCTTTCCTGAAGAGTACCCATATCGGTTGCAAGCGTAGGCTGATAACCTACGGCCGAAGGCATACGGCCGAGAAGTGTTGAAACTTCCGAACCTGCCTGGGTAAAACGGAAAATATTATCGATGAAAAGAAGCACGTCCTGATTCTTAACATCTCTGAAGTATTCAGCCATTGTAAGACCGGAAAGACCGACTCTCATTCTGGCTCCGGGGGGCTCGTTCATCTGACCGTACACAAGCGCGGTCTTTGATAAAACTCCGCTTTCCTTCATTTCATTGTACATATCGTTACCTTCACGGGTACGCTCTCCAACACCCGTAAAGATTGAATATCCACCGTGCTCTGTTGCTACGTTATGGATAAGTTCCTGAATAAGAACGGTTTTTCCTACACCGGCACCGCCGAAAAGACCGATCTTACCACCCTTTGCATAGGGGCAGATAAGGTCAACGACTTTAATACCGGTCTCAAGAATTTCCGTCGATGTAGCCTGCTCTTCATATGACGGAGCGGGACGATGTATCGACCATCTCTCCTCGGTTTCGGGAGCGGGAAGATTATCAACGGGATCTCCCAAAAGGTTAAATACTCGACCAAGGCAAGCCTCACCTACGGGAACCGTTATGGGTTCTCCGGTATCAACAGCCTTCGTGCCTCGTACAAGACCGTCGGTAGAGTTCATTGCAATACATCTTACAGTATTGTCACCGACCTGCTGTGCGACTTCGGCAGTGAGCTTTTTACCGTTATTATCGATTTCAATGGCGTTTAACAGTGCCGGAAGTTCGTCGTGTCCGAATCTGATGTCAAGAACGGGACCCGTTACCTGCACAATTTCACCAATGTGTCTTTCGCTCATTTATGGTTCTCCTTTAATTTATTATAGGTCTTAAAGACCTTCAGCTCCTCCGACAATTTCGGTAATTTCCTGCGTAATACTTGCCTGACGTGCTCTGTTGTAATGAAGGTTCAATGTCTCTATCATGTCTTCCGCGTTGCTGGTGGCAGACTCCATTGCTGTTCGTCTTGCCGCCTGCTCGCTGGCAAGTGAGTCACACACCGCACCGAATACAACTCCTGCGAGATATTCGGGAACAATGGCATCAAATACTTCACTGCTCTCAGGCTCATATAATATAAGGTTCCTTACGGGTTCCTTACCGTCTTCCTCGGTCAGCTCGGTCAACGGAAGAACGGGTACCGCATGAGGCTGCTGTGACAACATGGATACAAATTCAGTGTACACAAGTCTTATGCTTCCATATTCTTTCGTCTTGTATTCCTCACAAAGAAGCTTGGAAATCTCAAAGCACTCACCTACGGTGATCGGAGCGATCTCCCCGAACTCCTCGGTCAGTACATCCGCCTTTTTCCTGCGGAAATATTCAACGGCCTTCTTTCCTATCGGAAGTACCGTATATTCTTTGCCCTTTGCATCGGCTTCGAGGCATTTAAAGAGGTTATTGTTGTAACCTCCGGCAAGTCCTCTGTCACCCGCGATGACCACATAACACACTTTCTCGGATTCTTCCGCTTTCGCATATATCGATGAAAAATCGGTATTTCCTGCGGCGATCGTTTTAAGCGTATCATACAGTTCTTCAAAGTACGGGCGGCAATTGTCCGAACGTTCCTTGGCTCTACGCAATTTGGAGGATGCTACAAGTTCCATAGCTTTGGTAATCTGCATTGTGCTCTGAACACTCTTTATACGCAGTTTTACCGCTTTCATGTTTGCAGCCATTCTTCTCCTCCTTCTTTACTTATTTGCCGTATTTTTCTTCCGTAAAATCAGCTGTATATTTCTCAAGAGCTCTCTTTAAGTGCTCTTCGGTCTCCTCTTCGAGCTTACCTGTTGCGCGGATAGCATCCATAGCGGCTGCACCGTCAACATTGGTATCAAGGAAATTGTACAGTCCTTCTTCATAGGTCTTAACATCACCGACCTCAACCTTTGTAAGGAAGTTCTTTGTAACCGCATAGATGATGGCTATCTGCTTCTCTACGGCAACGGGTGCGTTCTGATTCTGCTTAAGCACCTCCACGATCCTGGCACCCTGATCGAGACGAGCCTTTGTATCGGCATCAAGATCGGAACCGAACTGTGCGAACGATTGAAGTTCTCTGTACTGTGAATATATAAGCTTTAAGGTACCTGCTACCTTCTTCATGGCCTTGATCTGAGCATTACCACCTACTCTGGATACCGAAATACCGGGGTTAACAGCCGGCATAACGCCCGAGTGGAAAAGTTCCGTCTCAAGGAATATCTGACCGTCTGTAATGGAAATAACGTTTGTAGGTATGTAAGCCGATACGTCGCCGGCCTGAGTCTCGATAACGGGAAGCGCGGTAAGAGATCCGCCTCCGTGTGCCTCATCGAGTTTTGCGGCACGCTCAAGAAGTCTTGAGTGGAGATAGAATACATCACCGGGATAAGCTTCACGTCCGGGCGGACGACGGATAAGCAAAGAAAGTGCACGGTAAGCAACAGCGTGCTTACTTAAGTCATCGTAGATAACAAGTACATGCTTTCCCTTATACATGAAATATTCGCCCATAGCGCAGCCTGAATAAGGTGCTATGTACTGTAAGGGGCTGGCTTCGGATGCCGTAGCGGCTACAACGATCGTATATTCCATTGCCCCGTTCTTTGTAAGATTTTCAACAAGGTTGGTAACGGTCGAACGTTTCTGACCTATAGCCACGTATATACAGATAACGTCCTTACCCTTCTGGTTGATTATCGTATCTGTTGCAAGTGTTGTTTTACCTGTCTGACGGTCACCGATGATAAGCTCACGCTGACCACGTCCGATCGGGATCATTGAGTCGATAGCCTTGATACCTGTCTGAAGAGGCTCGAATACCGATTGTCTCTCGCAGATACCGGGGGCGGTGCTCTCTATTGCTCTAAACTCTTCGGTAACAATAGGGCCGTTTCCGTCTATGGGCTGTCCCAATGCATTAACAACACGACCAATCATTGCCTCGCCTACCGGTACGGATACGACCTTTCCGGTACGCTTAACTGTCTGACCTTCACCAATGAATTCGTCCGAACCGAACAATACGATCGAAACACTGTTTTCCTCAAGGTTCTGCGCCATACCGAAACTTCCGTCTTCAAATTCGAGAAGTTCGCCGGCCATACAGTTTACAAGCCCCGATGCCCTGGCGATACCGTCACCGACATTGAGGATCGTACCTGTTTCGTTTTGCTTGATGGTGTTTTCGTAGTATTTGATCTGGCTGCGGATGACTTTGGATATTTCTTCGGGTTTTAATTGCATAGTCATTCCATCCTTAAATTATAGTTTCGTTAATCTTCTTGGAAATATCAGTCAAACGACCCTGAACGGTTCCGTCAAACTGTTTTCCTTCAAGTTCCACTTTAAGCCCGGCAAGTACCGAAGCATCGATCTTATTTATTATCGACACACGCTTGCCGACAGTATTCTCAAGCTTTGACTTCAAAGCGTCAAGCTGACTGTCGCTTAACTTAACCGCACTCGTCACAACGGCTTCGGCGATATTGTTGTCTTCGTTGTATCGCTTTGTGAACTCTTCGGTGCAACCTTCGTATTCACGTAAGATACCCTTCTCACACAAAAGCTTTAAAAAACTTACAAGATATCGCTGAACCTGATTTCCGAATGCATCCTCGATAAGCTTGATGCGCTCATCCTTGCTTATTGAGGGTTCAGACAAAAGTTTTAAGTAATCGGGATTTTCCCTGAATATTCCCTTAATTGCCGTCATTTCTTCAAGTATTACGGCCGTAAGCTGTTCTTCGGCGGCAAGATCATAAAGGCTGCCACCGTAAACTCTGGCATATTCCGTCATGATCAAACCTCTCCAACTTTCTCTATAAACTCGTCTATTAACTTAGTGTGGTCTTCTTCGCTGATCTCGCGCTCTATAACCTTACCGGCAATTTCCATTGCCATGTTTCCGATTTCATCCTTGATCTCGTTGACAGCTTTGCGCTTCTCCTGCTCAATATCCCTCTCGGCCTTAGCCTTCATGGATATTGCGGCCTCGGAAGCTTCCTTTATGATCTCCTCGCTCTTTAATGTTGCCGTCTTCTGGGCATTTGCAAGGATATCGCTTGCTTTGTCACGAGCTGCTGCGATGTTCTCTTCATATTCGGCCTTCATGGCCTCAGCTTCTTCTTTGGTCTTGGTAGCTTCGGATATTACCGAATCGGCCTTGGCCTTACGCTTCTCAAGAACTTCCCTGATGGGCTTAAAAAGAAACTTCTTGATGAGTAACATCTGAATGAACAAGTTTAAGATCTGTGCTATGAAGGTCCATGGTATAAGAGTTACAAGCTCTTGATGTTCTGCCAATCTTCATAACCTCCTGTTCTTAATTTCCTGTCTTGATTAACCAAGAAATCTCATGAAAGTTCCGGGTGCAACGAAGATAAGCAAAAGACCCGTAACGAAACCGTAGATACCGGTGGTCTCTGCAACCGCACAACCAAGTAACATTGTTGATGTAACACTTCCCTTACATTCGGGCTGACGTCCGATAGCTTCAAGTGCCTTTGCTACCGCATTACCTTCACCGATACCGGGGCCGATACCTGCGATAAGCGCAAGTCCCGCACCGATTGCACATCCTGCAAGGGCAATACCTTTTGCGAGTATTTGATAATCCATATTTGTTTCCTCCTGTTAGTTAAAAACTGTAAGTTCTGTTTTAAATTATTATTCTTCCGCTGCATTTGCGATATACATTGTGGTCAGCATACAGAAAATGTATGCCTGCATAACACCCGTAAACCAATCGAAGTATACCGACAGTACCGCCGGGATACCGACATCCAAGATCGGTACGTGGGAAAGGAACAATCCCACCGCTCCGGGGATCAAGCCCAAAAGCGCACTGCTTGCAACCGCAAGAGCCGCATATATAAGGCCGTTGATTACGATACCGGATAAGATATTACCGAAGTGACGGCAGGCAAGACTTATGGGAGTCGCCAACTCCGAAAGTACGTTAAACGGAGTCATTACCGGTATCGGCTGCGTAAATCCCTTTAAGTATCCTCCGAAGCCGCCTGTCTTGATCTTCTGTGTCGTGATCATTATAAATACCACTACCGCCCAAGCGGCTTCGGTATTTAAATCGGCTGTGGGACTTCTTAACCCCACAAGGCTTATCAGGTTTGAAACAAGACTCGTCGCAAACAATGCCGCCACAAACGGAACAAGGTTTTTAAACTTTTCTCCCATGTTGCCGATAACAAAATTATCGGCCGTTTCGACCAGCATCTCTGCAAAAGCCTGTCTCTTGGAGATATTCTCCACCTTCAGATTATGCGTAAGCCATATACACAAAAGTGTAATGATAAGCATTACGATCCAGCTTACAACAAGTGTCTCGCTGATCTGAAGTCTGCCCAAAATCGGTATATCGAACGGAAACGTATAAAAGACTTTGGGTCCGTTGATCTCAATATTCATCCTGTTGTTGCTTCACCTCCTGACTGTCTGTTTTTCTGCCCTTCAATATCCCCGCAAGTTTGATTCCCGCACCCGGGAAAAGAAGGGGAATGAAGCCTGCCACCCACTGAAAGCACGGTGCGACCAGGGCGGCAACCAACCATAAAACCTGCATCAGCATTCTGCGCGAAAAACTCGCCTTCATAATGCTTCCGGCTGCTTTATCGTCTTCCTCGGCGGCAACTTTCTGTACCGTGACCGCCATTAAAAAGAAATTAAGTACCGCAACAGTAAAGCCGCCTAAACCGCCTAAAATCACGGTATAATCAAAAGGAACGTCGTCCTTCATGAACATATGTAATACGAAAAATACGATCCACATAAGGATCGTGCCCACGCCGGTATAGATCGCGACATTAAGTGTCTCCTTTTTGACCGCCGGCTGGAGCTTTTCGATCTTTTTCTCCATAAACCCTCCGAAAATCAGTGCTTGTTAAAAGAAACCTTCTTGTTCTTTTCCGCTTCTTTTTCCTCTTTTGCCACAACAGACATGTAAAACTTATAGGCTGTCATAAAAGATGCTCCGAGGCCAAACACAAATCCCAATATGTATATCCACGCACCCACGCCGAATCTGTCCGTTAAAAACCAGCAAAGTCCGACACACAACAGTATCGGCATTATGAAAGAAAGTCCCAACTGACCGACAAGCGTTATATTTTTAAGTATTTCACGTATAATTTTTCGATCCATCATACCCCTGTAAAACATGCCGACCAACAATACGAAATTGTACAGGAAATTTGAACAATAATCAATAATCCTTTTAATATAAATAAGAAAAAACTCCGAAAAAAATTATACAGTAAAATAATTAACGGACTATTTACTGTTTTGCAAGGAATTTTATCATTTCTTCAAGTATTTTACCCGTATTTTCGATCAGCCTTTTTTCATCGGTAAGAACTTCCCCTGTTGTGCGGTATCTGTATATGAATGTCGGAACCGTATAAGTCTCGAATTTCAGCGCCCCTTCAAAGCTTTTTAAGAGGTTGCCCAGATTCTCGACCCTTATATCCGCATCGGGTTTGTATATAAACGAGATCTCACCGTTTTTGCCCTTTATATCGGTTATAAACAGTCTTTGCGCCTTGATCCTTAAGCCCGTGATCTTGAGAAGATTTTCGGCACTTTCGGGAATATCGCCGAATCTGTCCTTAAGTTCTTCGCGCATCTGTTCTATCTCACCTTCGTTTTCAAGGCCGGCTATACGCTTATAGGTATCCAGTTTCAAAAGCTCGTTAAGTATATATTCGGGAGGGATAAAAGCATCCACGTCCAGGTCCATCGCAGTGGTAAAATCTTCGGTAACCTCAACTCCCTTTTGCTTAAGAACGGCTTTGTTTAACAGCTTACAATAAAGGTCGTAACCCACTTCGGCCATATGACCGTGCTGGCTCATACCCAGAACATTGCCTGCGCCTCTTATCTCCAGATCCTTCATTGCGATCTTAAAACCGCTTCCCAGATCCGTAAAATCCCTTATGGTCTGAAGTCTTTTCTCGGCAATCTCTTTAAGGCTTTTATCCCTTTTGTACATTAAAAATGCATATGCCGTTCGATTTGACCTCCCGACCCGTCCCCTTAACTGATATAACTGCGAAAGACCCATCGAATCCGAATCGTGTACGATCATGGTATTTACATTCGGAATATCGATACCGGTCTCGATTATCGTCGTAGCCACCAATACGTCTATATCTCCGCGCACAAAGTCATACATTATGCGCTCAAGCTCGGATTCTTTCATCTGACCGTGTGCAAAAGCAACATTTGCATCCGGTACAAGCTCTGTGATCTTTGCGGCCATATCGCGTATTGAGTTGACCCGGTTGTAGACATAATACACCTGTCCTTTTCGCGAAAGTTCCCTGTTTATCGCTTCTCTTACAAGTTCCTCGTTATATTCCATTACGTAGGTCTGTATGGGAAGTCTGTCATTGGGGGCTTCTTCAAGGACGCTCATATCCCTTATGCCCACAAGGCTCATGTGAAGGGTCCTCGGGATAGGCGTAGCGGTCAGAGTGAGTACGTCAACGTCGTCCTTAAGTTGCTTGATCTTTTCCTTATGTGAAACTCCGAAACGCTGTTCCTCGTCCACTATCAAAAGACCCAGATCCTTAAATTCAATATCTTTTGAAAGAATCCTGTGAGTTCCAATAACTATATCGACCATCCCGCTCTTTAGATCCTTAAGAGTCTTTGTCTGATTGGCTTTTGTCACAAAACGGCTCAACAGTTCGACCCTTACGGGAAAGTCTTTCATACGCTGTATGAAGGTGTTGTAATGCTGCTCCGCAAGAATGGTGGTCGGTACTAAAAAAGCAACCTGTTTACCGTCCTGAACCGCTTTAAAAGCCGCTCTTATGGCGATCTCGGTCTTGCCGTAACCCACATCACCGCAGATAAGACGATCCATGACCTTATCGCTTTCCATATCCTGCTTTGTGGCTTCTAT
>JAEEMP010000017.1 GCA_016283275.1 Lachnospiraceae bacterium | reverse complement strand
GTATTATAACGAGCAAAGAATCAAAGAGAAACTAGGATGGATGAGCCCTGTTCAATACAGGCTCCATCTTTTATCTGCATAAAGAAAACGAGACGACCAAAGTCGTCTCGTAAAAAAGTCTAACTTTGAGGGGTCACCTCACATGCAGCCTCTTTTTTTATTCTATTCTTCAAGTTCCGAAAGAACATCCTTGTAGTTGCTCTCATAAGCGTGTTTGTTTGTCGAGACATCCTTATGGAGTTTTATCGCATTTGCGGATTTGGCTATCGGCTGGACCGTTCCGGCTCCGGCAACACATCCTCCGGGGCAGGCCATTCCTTCAAGCAGGTATCCGTCATATTTACCCGCTTTGGCCATTATGAGCATCTTCTTGCATTCCGCAAGACCGTTTGCCTTAAACACGTTAACTTCGCCGTATTCGGGGTATTTTTCCTTTATGACGTTCACGACCGCTTCGGCTACGCCTCCGCTTACCGCAAAGGCTCTTCCGTCTCCGCTCGCTCCGTGCATGCAGTCCGTTTCTTCAAGCTTGTCAAAGTCAACGTTCTTAGCCTTGAACATACCGAGCACTTCCTCAAAGGTAAGCACAAAATCCACATCCGAGCGGATGCTCTTCCGGCTCGCTTCAAGCTTCTTTGCCACGCACGGCCCTATAAATACGACCTTGCAGCCCGGATGCTGTTTCTTTAAAAGCCTTCCCGTAAGCACCATAGGCGTAAGCGCCATCGAGATACAGTTGGCTCTGTCGGGCAAGGTCTGTTTTGCGAATACCGACCATGCGGGACAGCAGGAAGTTCCCATCCACGGAAGCTTATCCGGTACTTCGTTCACAAAGTCCTCTGCTTCCTGAAGCGTACAAAGGTCTGCTCCGATGGCAACCTCGACGGCATCACGGAAACCCAATGCCTTCATGGCGGATCTTATCTTTTCGGGAGTGCATTTTGCTCCGAACTGGCCCGTGATCGCGGGCGCCATTGCGGCATATACATGCGTTCCTTCTTTTATGGCCTGGATAACCTGGAATATCTGCGCTTTATCGGCTATCGCACCGAACGGACAGTTCGCAAGACACATGCCGCACGATACGCATCTTTCGTAATTGATATCGGCTCTTCCGTATTCATCGGAACCGATCGCGCCGGCTCCGCAGGCTTTGGCACACGGACGCTCCTGCCTTACGATCGCGCCGTAAGGACAAGCTTCCATACATTTACCGCACTTTATGCACTTTTCCTGATCTATTACGGACTTTCCGTCCTTAAACGATATCGCATCTTTGGGACATACCACATGACACGAACGCGACAGGCATCCCTGACAGGTATCGGTCACATGCACCACATTGTCGGGGCACTTGTGGCAGGCGAACTTTATGATGTTCACAAGCGGCGGTTCGTAGTACTTTTCGGGAATTATGCATTCCTGCGCACCGTCCGAAACAGGCGACTGTTCGTCAGCCTTTCTGACGGGAAGCCCCATTGCAAGCCTCATACGCTCGGCTACGATCGCGCGCTCCAAGAAAACGCTGTCACTGTGTATCGATTCTTCCCCGGGCACGACCCTGTAGGGAATGTGCTCCATCTTTTTAAAGAAATCCTTGTCGTTCTTATCGTACTCATACGAAAGCGCAGCTATCTCGGCAAAGACCTGCTGGCGTATTTCGTTGATAGTGGTAGTGATACCTCTCATCTTTCCTCCCGGGCGCGTCTGCGCCCATAAAAACCTTTAAATCAAATATAAATTACCATTTATCATTAATTCATACAAGTACAAAAAAACATCGGCAGCAGACCGTAGGCCCACCACCGATACAGCTGTTAATTTGTTATACAGAAACGTCTATCACCGCGCCCAAAGATGCATCCGGCGCATCAAACGATCCTGCAAAAGAAACCGAAGGCGAGAACGATATACCTTCCAATCCTTTCGACATATCGAAACCCGGTACCTTGTCGGGACCGGCTTTTACAAGGCTCTTTAAATACGCCATCTCGGCTTTGATGATCGCCTTTTCCTCGGAAGCCCTGTGCTTTTTCTTAAGCTCTTCAAGATCCTCCTTGCTCATGTGAGGATCGAGTATCTCCATATTCTCAAGCGCTTCCATGGTCTCTTCGAGTTTTTTTAACTCTTCCTCACCGTACTTTGCTATAAGTTCGTTAAGGTCTTTTAACATGTCCATCGCATGTTCGGACACTCCGTTAAAATCATCGCCGAACATATCGGTCACTTCCTCAACGAGCTCTTCGCGCTGTTTGAATATCTCATCTTCGGCGCCGCTTATCTTTTCCTCTGCGGCAAATATCATGGCATTTCTTGCATCTTTAAAAGCGTCTTCCTGTTTTTCCATCCTTTCATCGCGCTCTCCGGTGACCTTTATAAGCTCTTCAAGCTCCATATGGTGCTTTTTCTTGCGTGCCGTCATCTCCATGCGCTGTGCATGTATGAGCGCTGCCTGAAGTTTTTCGGGATCGCCGTTTCCCGATGCAAGCTTTCTTTTGACCTCAAGGACCTTTCTTTTGGCTGCGAGCAAAGCTTTTCCGGCGCTTACCGCCGTCTTTGCCTGACGGATCTTATTGGCGACCTCTTTGTAACTGTAGTTAAACGGTTTTGCCTTGGCCTTCTCCTTTTTTTCTTTGGCTTCGGCCTGCTTAAGCGCCAGATAGTCGCTCATCTTTTCTTCGACCGTTCCCGTAAATGTCTTGGGGCCGTCCTGCTTCTTTCTGTCAATGTTTCGAAGCATTCTTCTTATACGTTCTGATTTTTCATTGCTTGTGGATCTTACATTTTTAAGACGATCGCCAAGATTGACCGGCGAAAGAATATTGGCCTGCCTCGCCTGAGCTTTTACAAGCTGTTCCTGTGTCAATACATGTCTTGGATCGTTAGAATTATGATTAGATAAATAATCCGATCGTTGAAGCGGTTGTATCCCTGTCATAGTACTCTACCTCCATGTAGATTGCCTATAAAACCATCATTGAAATCCTTTTCAATGAATAATGCCGATATATCCCTTTTTCTATATATCGGCATTTGTTTAGAGAAATTAACCCCTAATTAAAAATTTTTTTCCGATTATTTCAGCTCTTCTATAAAATCCTTCATTTCTTCTGCAATTCTTTCGGGTTCAAACTGATGCAGATAATGACCGCAATCGAGTTCGATCAATTTTCCGAAAGTTGAGGCGTCAACCAATTCCTGATGTGTACTCTTCCAGTATTCATAATTACTGTTGTAGGTTGAAATGAATTGCAATGTCGGTGTACTCGGAAGATCTGCGGCGTTTATTTCTTCGATCACCCCGCCAATAGCATCGTTTTCACGACACACAGTATCATTTG
>JAEEMP010000016.1 GCA_016283275.1 Lachnospiraceae bacterium | reverse complement strand
GTATTATAACGAGCAAAGAATCAAAGAGAAACTAGGATGGATGAGCCCTGTTCAATACAGGCTCCATCTTTTATCTGCATAAAGAAAACGAGACGACCAAAGTCGTCTCGTAAAAAAGTCTAACTTTGAGGGGTCACCTCAGGCGCCTCCTTTTTTTATATAGTCTAGAAATGGAATTTGCGGTACAGTTCTTCTTTGGAACGGGAACCGCCCAGAATGATGTAGCAGATGAAAAGCACTATCGATAAGATTATAGCGATCATTGATACAAGCGGCTGTGTGACCTGATCTGTAAGTACGAGCGGGATCGCTATAAGGCTTACGATGAAAAGGATAAGCTGTGAAGTTAAGTATGTCTGCCAGCCTCGCCGCCGTACCAGAATGTTTATAAGGATAAAAACATTTGCTGCGATCAAAAGACCCGGCTGTACGAAGTTGACCGACCAGCGAAGATTACCGAGCATCCTGTCCAATACATCGAGAAGACTGAAGATCGCGATAATGCCGATGATCAGATCCATCGTATAGCTTAACCTTGTACCGTATACGAGATAGTACAGGGTGAGGTATCCGATCGCGAAAAGACAGCCCGGAATAACACTCCATCGGTAATCCGGCATGTATTTGTAATTAAAATAGATAAGTATGGCCTCGATCACGAGCGCAAGCAGAAGATAGATCCTTGCAGCAAGCTGAAGCTTTCTTATCTTTTTGACTATATTGGGGTATTCGTTGGCCGAGTTGTTGTCCTTTTCGAGCACACATCTGCACAAAGGACAGACTTCGGTATCATCGCGTACCGTTATTTTGCAATTCAAACATCTACCCATAAAATACTCCGTTTGTTTCAAGAGTTATGTTTATATCGTCTTCAACAAGCTGTTTTACAAAGCATTGCTGTATCTTGACATCGCGATACTGTGAACCGAAGGTTACGTTCATTATGCTGTCGTAGGAACAAATGGTAGCCTTGATGAACTGGCCGACTGAAGTGGACAGTACGGCGTGGAAGTTTTCGATATACGGCTTGTAGGGTTCTTCGACTTTAACGTTTCCTATGTTGGTCATCGTGGAAGTGCTTCCGCCCGCTGAACGTAAGTAAACGAACTTGATGGCCATATGCTTTATAAACAGAGGGAACAGCCTTAAGAAGAGGTTCGCCTGGTTGGATACGTTGTAAGAAAAGATCTCTTCAAGATGTTGTTTGTCCATCTGCGATCTTAAACTGTCTTTTACGATCTCAAGAACTTCTTCGTAGGTGTAGTTTTCTTTTTCCGTAAAAAGCTCTGCGGCTATCATTACAAAGAAGTTTCTCGATGTGACCGATTCAAAGTACGAACGAAGATTGACCGGGACCGAAACGCGTATGGGGCGCTTGGACATCATGGAATTTAGGCAGGCCCTATAGATCGCATAGAGATAGGTGCCCACAAGATATTCGTTGATGCTTAAAGAGTGCCTGTGCGCAGCTGCCTTAAGCTCGTTTAAGTCCATTTGGACGTTCATTACACCGAGTCTTCGGTCACGAAGCTTTTCACCCTTTATGCGGTATGCTTTCTGTGTAGCATATAAGGGTTTATGCGGCTTTCGGTAATTTCTCAAAAAACTGTCTTCAAGGTTCATGCTGGTACCGCTTGTAAGCCCGTCACCGGTTATCTCGCTGAGTTCCGGATGCTTAAGCCTTAGATAGTGATACACAAGTTCCTTTAAAAAGTTTATGCCGCCCATTCCGTCGGCAAGTGCATGGAAGACTTCGATATTGATGCGTCTTTTGTAGTAGGTGACTCTGAAAAGATAGTCTTTGTTTAACTTGGAATGTATAAAAGTGCACGGAAAAGAAGCCTCTTCCTTGACGATAGGGGCTCTTCTGCCGTTTTCTTCAAAGTAATACCAAAAGAAACCTCTGCGCAGCCTTACATTAAAAGGATCGAATTTCGGAAGCAGTGTGTCTAAAGCTTCCTGAAGGCATTTTCTGTCGATCTCCTCATTGAGTACAGCTGAGATCCTGTAGGTGTTTGAAGTGTTTTCACCGGCGATCACGGGGAAGAGCTGTGCGGAATTATCAAGCTTGTACCAGCGAAGATATTTATATCTTACCGATTCCGATGTCTCGGATTCTTTGGCTTTTAAGGCTTTGCCGGCTTTCTTTTCACTCTTTTTTTCTGCCTTTTCTTCCTTTTTTGTTTCTTTGGCTTCTTCTTTTAAAGCCTTTTTGTCTTTATTTTCTTTTTCTTTTGTGGATTTATCCTTGTTTTTACTCATGTCAGCTTATTCTATCACTTAAACCTTATCCGAACAATAAAACAATTCTAAAAAATTCGAAGTTTTAAGGGCTTTTCGGCATAAAAAAACCACAAATACATATTTAAAAGATGTATTTGCGGTCTTACTCACACACTTCATTATCCATGCTAGCACATTTTTAAAAACAAGTCTATATCTTTTTGTGAAACTCTGATATCATTTGTGAGTGCAAAAAAGAAAAACATCAGGCAGACCGCTAAAGAATGGAGGGTTGAGTATGGTAAAAGAAATATCCGGGCAGTTTTACGGAACGGATCGGGCAGATGAAGAAAAGAAACTTCAAAGCATCGAAAAGATCGCCGAGGAAAATGTTAAAAAGACCAGAGACTCAGTACAAAGTCTTCAACAGGAACTGCATGAACTTCAAGATGTATACGATCTCGACGAAAAAGAAGGTCTGGCACAGTGGTTTAACAAGGATGCAAGATTTGCCGAGGTCAGGCAGGATCTTTTAAGGGCCGAACGCGCCAGAAAGAAACCGTATTTCGGAAGGATCGATATAGCAGATGAAGAAAACGGAAAGCGCGAAACCCTTTACATAGGTAAAACTGCGATCTGGGAGGATCCTGCGGTGCCCGAGGTAATAGACTGGAGAGCACCCATATCATCGGTCTACTATGACCACAGTCTCGGAAAATGCAAGTACAGAGTGCCCAGGCAGGGAAAATTTTCGGTAGACTTAAAGAGAAAGCGTACCTATGTGATCGACGGTCATGACTTGAAGGATTTTTACGATTCCGATGTAGTCGCAAACGACGATCTTCTTACCGAGTACTTATCCAAGAGCAAAAGGAACGTCTTAAGCGAGATCATTGCCACCATCCAGCAGGAACAGAACGAAGTCATAAGGAAGAACCCCCATCATAATGTCCTGGTACAGGGAAGTGCGGGCTCGGGAAAGACGACCGTGGCCATGCACAGGATATCTTATATCCTTTATAACTATGATACCGAGTTTAAGCCCGAAAGCTTCTATATTGTGGGCAGCAATAAGGTGCTTTTAAATTACATAACAGGTGTTTTGCCTGATCTGGACGTCTACGGCGTAAGCCAGATGACGATGGAAGAGCTTTTTATAAAGCTTCTTTACGAGGACTGGGACAAGAAAAAGCACAAAACGCGTTCTTTGGACAAAACCGATAAAAGCGTGGGCGTTAAGGGAAAAAGCGAGTGGTTCAAGGCACTTTCCGATCACCTTTATAAGCTTGAGAAAGACCACATCCCGACAGATGCGATCAAACTTGAGAAAAACGGCCATACCATAATGACCGAAGCCGCGATCAAAAAGATACTGACCGACGAGCCGGATGCCCAGATGATGTTAAAGATAGAAAAGCTTAACGCAAGGCTTATGACAGGGCTTGAGGATGAACTTTACGGAAGGTTTTACTCATATAATGTCGAAGAGCAGAAGAAACTCACAAAACAGTATAAAAACTACTTTAACAGGTATTTTTGGAAGGGTTCGGTCTTTGATATCTATGCGGATTTTGTAAAAGAACACGCAGGCGGTCTTTCGATAGATGTGTTAAATCCTGATTTATACGATCTTGCTTCTCTTGCTTTCATATATAAAAGGATAAAGGAAACGGAGATCATACAGGAAGCGAGCCATGTTGTGGTCGATGAGGCACAGGACTTCGGAATAGCCGTGTTCAAGTCGCTTAAATACTGCATGAGCAAGTGTACTTTCACGATCATGGGAGATGTTTCGCAGAATATCTACTTTGACTGCGGCCTTTCCGACTGGGAAGAGCTTAAGGAAGTAATGCTTTCCGAAAAGTATGATTACTTCGGACTTCTTAGGAAAAGTTACCGAAATACTGTGGAAATATCGGAATTCGCAACGGATATATTAAGACACGGAACTTTCCCGATCTATCCCGTAGAGCCGATAATAAGGCACGGAGACAAAGTTAAATGTACGGGATGCAAAAACACTTCCGAACTGATCAACAGGATCGCTTCGAAACTTGATGAGTATAAGGAAAGGTCATATGAGACGATAGCGATAATATGTAAGGACTCAAAAGAAGCAAAGGCCGCATATAAAGAACTTAAAAAGTTTAAGGATGTTAAGTATTTCGAAGACACCGACGGTGAATTTGCAAGCGGTGTGACCGTCCTTCCGATAGAATATTCAAAAGGTCTTGAATTCGATGCGGTAATAATATATGACGCGTCGGAAGATGCTTATCCAAAGGACGACGGTTACGCGAAACTTCTGTATGTGGCAGCGACCAGAGCGCTTCACGACTTATCGGTATTTTATTCGGGTGAGCTCACTAAGCTTATAAAAGATCCGATACCGGAAGATCGAAAGAATTATACTTTCCCGGAAGACACTTTCCACATGACCGCGCATGTATTTGAAGAAGACGAACGCACGACCGCGGAACTTGCGAAAGATCTGGCAAAGCTTGGCGATAACGAACTTGAATTAAGAAAATTGTACGGTCCGAAAAGGATCACGAAAGAAAGCCTTGATAAAGCCGGGAAGATACCAAAGGAAAAGCCCAGGATATTTATTGCGGGAAAAGCCACCACTCCCGTGTACGATCACAATGTTAATATTGCAAAGCCCAAAAAGGTAAAAGAACGCGATCTTTCTTCCGAGTTTAACTCTTCCCCCGAGGGTACAAGCCTTACTCCGGCAGGCCACGGTAAGATAGACAATTCGGTCCGCTGGGTGGATCCCGGGAAAAAGGATGTGCTCATAACAGGCGCATACGGTGCGCTCCGCATAATTCCCGTTTCGGTCGAATCGGTAAGGATAATATTTGAAAAAACAAACTCAAACAGGGATTTTCAGCTTCCCGAAGAAATAAGCGGATTACAGCCCGGAAAGTGGTCATTTACGCAAAACCGCGATTCTGTGGAAATAGCACTTGAAAAGTTAAATGTAAAAGTAGATCGCAAGACCGGAGCACTTTCGTTTTTCTCAAAGTCGGGCATACCGCTTCTTAAAGAAAGCGATACCACACCCCGTCAGCAAAATGCCGTAAATGATACATGGTGGGAATACTTTGAATTTTCCAAAAAAGAAAGCCTTAAGATCCGCGGCGCAAGCGATGCTGACTGGATAGACGGCACAAACTTTGCCCGTTTCATTTCACACGGATCCGAAAGCCGTCCTGCGGTCATCATGTCATCAAAAGGCTATCAGCTTATGGTCCCCGCAGGCATAAAGACAATGCTTTGCACCATTAACGCATACGGTCCGTACCTGCGCTTCGAAAACGGAAACCGTATAGACTTTATCATACGAAGTGCCGCAAGGTGAGCCGCGCCCGGTCAGACACGCAGAGAATTGCCGTTTTCGTGGGTCATGCGCCAGTTTATGCAGCGGTTTAAATAGTGCTCGTATTCAGCACTCTTGCACATTCCCTTTCCTTCGACGTCGGAGATCTTGGCCACATCCATTCCGTTGCAGGCCGTGGTCTTCATGACTATGTTAAGTGCAGGCACTTTGGTGTCGTTTGCTATATATGTGCCGATACCGAAAGCAACTTTGGCTTTACCCTTGAAGTAGCGGTTGATCTTGGTGGCGCGGGTAAAGTCCAAACTGTCGCTGAACAGAAGCGTTTTTGTAAGAGGATCGATATCGAGGCTCTTATAGTGTTCTATCATACGTTTGCCCCAGGCTATCGGGTCGCCGCTGTCATGGCGCACGCCGCTGAACAGGGTTGCATAGGTAAGCTGAAAGTCCTTAAGGAAACATTCTGTAGTGATCGCATCGGTAAGTGCGGTTCCGTTTAAAACGCCGTATTCTTTTACCCATGCATCGAGTGCGTACCAGTTTGAATATGCGGGATTGTGTTTGTGATTGCCCTGGCCTACGCACATGATCCATTCATGAGCCATAGTTCCGACGGGTTTAATATTGTATTTTTTGGCCAAATATACATTTGAGGTTCCCACAAAGGTAGAAGAGGGGTATATCTGCGAAGAAAGTTTCTTAACGGCAAGTTCCTGTGCTTCACCGGAAAGACGCCTTCTCATGCCGAATTCGCTGAAGGCACCGAGTTCATACGTTCCGTTAAACAATCCTTGGATCTTTTCGTCAAGGCGTTCTTTGAAACTTTCAAATAATTCGTCGTAATCATACTGCATGCGGAAATATACTTCATTTACTATCGCGAGAGTAGGGATCTCATACATCGAGGTATTGAGCCAGGTGCCTCTTGTTTCGATCGTGAGGCCGCAAGGTGCATCGGTTCCGAATGCAAAATCGTCAAATCTGGGTTTCCAGAGTCTTAAAAAGTCCACATATGAACCTTTTATCCACTTTATATTGTTAAGATAATCAAGCTCCTCCTCGGAAAATCTTAAATCACAATATAACTTTATCTGATTTTTGATCTCTTCGATCATCTCAGGAGTGAAGCGGACGTCCTCGTTTCTGCATTTAAAACTCCAGGTGGTCTTGTAATCGCTGAACTGGTGATAGATCGCCTGTCCCATCGAGAACTTGTATGCATCAGTCTCAAGTAAGCTTGTTATTATCCTCTCCATATCTGCCTCCGCGCTGAATTTTGTTTGTATCGTATTATAAAACTTTAATATATGATAAGGCAAGAGTTCAATAATCGGTTGCGGGGCTTTAGTCAAAAGGGGTATATTTAATTCATGTAAAATAATAAGCGTAAGCTTAAATATATTTAACGGGGGTTAATATGAAAATTTATGTAAACCAAAAAGCCGCAAGAGGCGGCAACGGTTCCAAGGAATCACCTTTCAAGGCCATAAACGATGCCGCAAAGATCGCGGTGGCCGGAGATGAGATCATTGTTGCACCCGGTATTTACAGGGAGTATGTAAACCCTAAAAATGCCGGCCGCGAGGACGCGCGTATATCCTATATTTCCGAAGAACCATTGAAAGCTGTCATCACGGGTGCAGAGCTTGTGACCGACTGGATGCCTTATGAAGGTACCACTTATGTGACCAGGATCGACAATACGGTATTCGGTTCTTACAACCCTTATATCGTTGAGGTTGAAGGCGACTGGTATTTCGCACCCAATCACATCCATACGGGTAACGTGTATGTTAACGACAGGATGTTCTATGAGACACAGACTCTTGAAGAATGTATCGAAGGTAAGGTCTATGAAAGAAGCTGGGAACCCGAGTTTTCGATCTATAAGTGGTATACCTGCCAGGACAAAGAAACCAACGAAACGGTCATCTATGCAAACTTCCAGGATCTCAATCCTTCGGAGAATAAGGTCGAGATAACCGTAAGACGTAACTGTTTCATGCCTTCCGAAAAGTACATAAGTTATATAACTCTTTCGGGATTTACGGTATGCAAGGCGGCAACCACATGGGCGCCTCCCGCAGCTTATCAGGACGGTATGATCGGCGCACATTGGTCAAAAGGCTGGATAATCGAAGACTGTGATATATCGGGATCAAAATGCTGCGGTATCTCGTTCGGTAACTATTCACAGGAAAACAACGACAATTATTTCTTCCATAAACATGTCAAGAGTCCCACACAGATGGAAAGAGATGCGGTCTGCCGCGCACAGTACGACGGCTGGACAAAAGAGACCGTAGGTTCTCATATCGTAAGACGCTGCCACATCCATCATTGTGAGCAGACAGGTATAGTAGGGCGTATGGGTTGCGTATTCTCGATCATCGAGGACAACCATATCCATAATATAAACAACATGCAGCAGCTTGGCGGTGCGGAAATCGCAGGCATCAAGTTCCATGCGGCTATTGATGTGATCTTCAGACGCAACCACATCCATCACTGCTCGATGGGTATCTGGACAGACTGGGAAGCACAGGGCACCAGGATCACAAGAAACTTTTTACATGACAATAATCCGCCCGCGTTCATAAAGGCCCGTCCCGACAGATTCGATCAGGATATCTTTGTGGAAGTGGGACACGGTCCCATGCTCATAGACAACAACATTCTTTTAAGCCCCTGCTCTTTAAGAGTGGCTACGGAAGGTGTTGCCATGGTACACAACCTTATCTGCGGTTCGTTTGTAATGGTGGGAAGCGGCGTTGACTCGGTCATCGACGGAAAGAATCAGCCCCGTTACACTCCTTACCATATTCCTCACCGGACAGAAGTCCTCGGCTTTATGACCATACTTCACGGCGACGACAGATTCTACAACAACATTTTCATACAGCGTACACCGATACCCGAGGATTATCTGGACGGCTGGAACATGGAAAGAGTTCCTTCCAATCTTGAGGTCGGAACCCATGTATGGGATGAATATCCCGTATATGAAGACTGGATCAAGCAGTTCGACATCGGAGTAAAACGTCCCGATATGGGCAAACTTGCATCGGCTCACTTCGGACACCTTCCGGTATGGTCTCACGGCAATGCATATCTTTCGGGAGCAGGTTCTTTTGCAAAAGAAACGGACAAGTTTGTAAGCAGCGAGAACGCATATGTAAATCTTGTCGAGAAAGACGGAGAGTACTGCCTTGATACAAACGTGGTCGACCTTGTAAAGGACTTTAAGGTTCACACGATATGTACGGAAACTTTGGGCAAGGCATTCGAGCCCGAAGAATATTATGAAAACCCTGACGGTACACCGATCACATTCGATGAAGACTATTTCGGCGATAAGCGCGGATTAAATGTGATCCCCGGCCCGTTTGCAACCGTGGAAGCATCAAAAGCAAGAGTGTATTGATAAGATATAAGATCAACAAAAAAGGGAACGCTTTAAAAGCGTTCCCTTTTTAAATGTTAAATGCTGATTTGATTATTCCATGGGTTCTGCCGGCTGTTCTGCGGGGATCAAAACTTCCTCAGGGGTTTCAGCGTAAGGCTTGTCGCGCTTTAAAAGGACGTAGCCGATCGCGAGACATACCAAAGCGATACCGAGTGTAAGGAGTATGGTAGAGACTGCGAGCGTTTCCTCTTCACCGCCCATAAGCCATGATACGATGTAGGTTCCGGAGAAGTTAAATGCAAGGTGTGCAAGCATCGATGCATAGATAGTGTTATAACGCTTTGCGATATATCCGAGTACAAGTCCGAGGATAAATGCGTATGTGCCCTGAACAAGATTTGCGTGAAGTATTCCGAAGAGTAAAGCCTGGATAACATTTATCACAAAGAACTTATCGGTGCATTTCTTAAGGATCCTGACCGTCATACCTCTCATAAGGATCTCTTCGCCGATGGGTGCAAGTACAAGTGTTGCAAACGCTGCAAGGGGCGTAAGATCGGCGATTCCTGTCGATTCGATAAGTTCTCCGTATTCTTGCATAGTCTTGGGGAAGATATAGCCTGCAAAGTTAAGAAGAAGACTGAATACAAGTTCTATGCCGATAAAGCCTATCAGGATAGCGGGAACCGAAGTTACGGAAAAATGTTTTGCAGGATTAACGGGTTTAACCTTGAATACCGTTAAATAGAAGATTATTCCGAGGATTACCTGGCAGATATGGACAGCTACGGTAATCTTCAACATAAAGCTGCTGTCGGTCGCAAGCTCCATAACAGCGTTTGTAAGACCGTCGGGTGTGGAAAGGCCGCTTGCCATAAGATTAACTATTGCACCGACTTCAACCACTACGGCTACGAGCACCTGAAGTACAAATGAGCAAGCCATAGGTACAAGGGCCAGGAAGTAAAACCCGGCTTTTTTCCCCGCCGCGCGTGCGGATTTTGCAACTACCGCAAAAAGACCGAAGTAGATCGCAAGGATCAAGATGAAAATGATCAAAGTTCTTAATGGATACATACCGATTCTCCTTTTTTATGTCAAAGTGTTTATAAACTGTTTATATGTTATATATACACATATAACAGATGCTTGTCAATATATATTTTGAAATTTTGTCGATTTCTTTTACATGTTTGACACTTTGGCATTATTTAAGTAATTTTTTAGCATTTTAAGAGAAGCACTGACAAATGTCAAATGTTAATATCATACTTGTAAAACGTTACACTAATCAATTTGGGTGGTTTATAAAGGAGAAAGAAATGGCAAAAAACGCAAAGATCACCGTTCACCCCTCTTTTAAGATAGGAGAGATATCACCAAGGCTTTTCAGTACATTTTTGGAGCCTATCGGGACTATGGTAAACGGTACAATGTACAATCCCAAACATCCTACCGCGGATGAACAGGGATTTCGTACGGATTTCATCAACGCACTTAAGGACACCGCTATGCCGGCGGTGAGATTGCCCGGCGGAAACTTCGTATCCGCATGGCAGTGGAAGGATTCGATAGGGCCAAAGGATCAAAGGAAGGTACATCTTGATCCCGCATGGTATCAGTACATACCCAATGATGTGGGACACGATGAGTATCTTCAGTGGGCGGAGAAGGTTAACACAGAGCCCCTGTATACGGTCAACTTAGGAACCGGCACCATGCAGGATGCCATGGATATAGTTGAGTATACAAATCACGAGGGCGGTACTTACTGGTCGGATCTTCGTAAGAAGAACGGTCATGAGAATCCTTACAAGGTAAAGACATGGTATCTGGGCAATGAGATGGACGGCCCCTGGCAGCTAGGCTCATGGGATAAAGATCCCAGAGGCTACGGTGTTATGTGTAATGAAGTATCAAAAGCGATGAAGTGGATCGATGCATCCATTGAAACAGGGGTATGCGCTTCATCCGCGCTTTTTATGGATCATTATCCCACATGGGAAGAAACGGTCCTTGAACAGTGTTACGAGACTGTAGATTATCTTTCAATGCATCATTATCACAGTGCACCTCCCGGCGACTTAAAGGCATTTTTGGGAGGCGCCGAATATTATGAAGATTACATCAATACCGAGATCGCAATGTGTGACCTCGTGGGAGCAAAGTGCAGATCGCCAAAGAAGATAATGCTTTCGTTTGACGAGTACGGTGCGATGATAAGACCGAACAGCCCGTTACATCCCGGTTACGGTTATCACAATATGGCAGCGGCTCATTATAAGTTTGATCCCGAAAGAAAGTACATCCTTCACGATCCCGACAACATGAATGACAGAGCTTTCCCGGGAGGAGATATGCTCCACATGCTCGGCATGGTGTCTATACAGCTTGCACTCCTTCGTCATGCGGACAGAGTTAAGATCGGATGTATGACGGGCGGTCTTTCGGCACTCTGTGCATCCAATCACGACCATGTATGGAAGTCGGCTTCACATTATGCATTCTCAGAACTTATGGAATATGCAAAAGGTATATCCATGCAGACTGATGTTGATTCCGAAACCTTCGACCTTCCGGGATATGCGATCGACGACACATCGCAGTATACGGGAAAAGAAGGGCTTAATTTTATTGATTCGGCAAGTGCATGGGACAAAGAAAACGAAAGACTTACGATCTTCGCGATAAACAGAAGCGAAGAGAACGAATATCCGCTTACTTTGGATATCAAAGGCTTTGAAGGTTATAAGTTCGATAAGCATATCGTGATACAAAACAACGATATGGAGCTTAAGAACAGTTTTGATGACCCCAATGTTATCGTTCCTGTTGAGATCACAGACGGAACGGTTGAAAACGGAGAGTTTAAGACCCATGTAAAACCGCTTTCATGGAATGTGTTCGTATTTAAGAAATAAAAGATGATCGGTAAGGCCGTAAGCGGCATGTTATCCGAAAATACACATAAAAACCCGCGGATCTTTCCGCGGGTTAGTAAATATCGGCGCTATTTGATTACCTTGATCCATTTTCCGCTTCTCAGCCTGAAGATACACCAGACTGATTTGACTATCTGATCGATCTTTAAGAAGAAGTAGATCCAGAATGCATCAAGGTGCCAGATAAGACCTGCAAGTGCTCCGAGCGGTATCGATAATACCCAGAGGAACAGTATATCAGCGGCCATTAAGAACTTTGTGTCTCCGCCGCCTCTAAGTACTCCTTTTGTAAGGATACTGTTCATTGACTGGAATACGACGATCAAAGCTATCGAGTTCATAAGCTCATGCGCAATGGCTTTGGTCTCGTCGGTAATATTGTAAAAATTGATTATAGGCGTACTTATGATAAGAATTATAAGGGAGCCGATAAGACCGATCACCATTGAAAGGCCCAAAAAAGTCCAGGCTTCGTCCTGAGCCTTTTCTTTATAGCCTTCACCCAATGTATGGCCAGTAACTATGCAGCTTGCATGGCAGATACCCTGTATAAGGACTGTGCTTAATTGCTGTGTTACGACTGTGATCGCGTTGGCCGATACAAAATTCTGGCCAATCCTGCCCATGACCATTGCGACTGCGGAGTTGCCGAGCGCAAGCAAGGTATCGGACACAAATACGGGCATTGAGATCGAGATGTAGGTTTTAAGCAGGTCTCCGCATTTTACGAATATATCGGAAATCCTGTAAGCAATCTTTTTATCGAAGAAAAGAAGATATCCGCAGATAAATATAAATTCAAATATTCTGGCGATAAGGGTTCCGAGCGCGGCACCTTCGATTCCCATTGCGGGAAGACCGAGTTTACCGAAGATAAGGATATAGTTAAAGAAAACATTTACAAAGAACGCTCCGATCGAGGAAAAAAGCGGTATTTTTACCTGCCCGACGCTTCTTAAAACTATCGTACAGGTTAAGGCCAGTCCCTGTAATATGTAACATGGGAATATCCATTTAAAATACCTTAAGCCTTCCGCTACGACGGGAGCCTCATTGGTATATAATCTCATGATGCTTGCCGGAAACAGTAATGTGGGTATCGTGAAGATCACTATAGCCAGAAATGCACACAGCCTGATCATAAGGCTTAGCGCCTTTTTAAGGGAAGGGATATCTTTCATGCCCCAGAATCTTGCGGTTAGAACGCTGGCGCCCATTCCGAGTCCCATACAGCATATCTGGAAGATGCCCACGAACTGGTTGGCAAGAGATGTTGCGGAAAGGGTTGTTTCACCGAGTTTACCGACCATAACGTTGTCGGCAAGGTTGACGCCTATGGTGATCATGCTCTGCAGCGATATCGGGATCGCTATCTGAGCTGCTTTTTTGTAAAAATCGGGATCTTTAACAAATAATTTCATTTTTCTTACTCCATAAACACAAATCATTATATACTATAAGTAAATCGATTTATTAAATCAAGGAGGTTTTTATGAAAATCAAACCAAATGTTGCTAAATTTGAAGACGGAAGTAAGATGTGGGAGCACAAGTTTGATACATTCAGTGCAAAAGTATATGTACCTGCGAACAAATTGCCGGAGGACATAATAAACTTCGGGTTCGAAGCTCCGTATCTTATCTGTTTTACCGATGTATTGCCGTCTGATGAAGATGCGGTAAAGATTTCAAAAGAAAAAGGGCTGTATGATATCGCTGTGGCTAAAGCCACCTCGGTAGTGTATGTAAGCCCCAATACGGGAAGCTTCAAGACAGCGCCTTCGGGACTTTTCGAAGAACTGATAAAAAACTCAAAGATACATCAATATCATGAAGACGGTATGGCGGTTTTGGTAAACAGGTTTTCACATACTACGGACGGCTATGCAATAAGAGGAGCGATATTCAGGACATTTATTTACGGATGCGGTGATGCTGCCGATTATATCGCAACACATCTTTTAAAGACGATAACGGGTGAAGGTTTATGGGGTCCCGCCGATGTGATCCCTGCCGGGGTGATCCTTGAAAAACTGTCTGTAAAGCCCGATATCGAAAGACGTGATATGCCTATCGTATCGATCGGAAACAGTGCCGAGATCAACAAGGTAATAGAAGAGGGTTCCGATAAGGTCTTTATAAAAGAAAGCCTTGATTTTAAAGAAGTTTACGAAAAGTTCTTAAAGCATGTAATGCGATGGGGCTGGGTCGGAACGCTTATGGAAACGCCTGATTTTGAAAAGCTTAACATGAAGGAAGAGTTTGCCTATACAACGGTTAAGACTTCACCCGACAACGAAGGCGATGATAAGGGTACAAAAGAACATAAGATAGGTTATGTTGCTTACTATAATAAGAAATTATTCGATAACGGGCCTGTTCCGCTTTTACTTGCATTCCACGGAGGCGGAGATTCGGCCATGTATATCGCACAGGTTTCCGAGTGGTACAGGGTGGCGCATGACCATAACTTCCTGCTTGTATGTATTGAGAACCATATAAACAGTACGGCGACGGAAATGATGGAACTTATTAAGCATTTGCAGGGTAAATATTCAATCGATACACAGAGGATATACGCATCGGGATTTTCAATGGGCGGCTGCAAATCATGGGATATGTATCAGGAATATCCCGAAGTGTTTGCGGGTCTTGCTCCCATGGATGCGACATTTGAACTCGGCCTTAACGTATTCGGAAAGCCTGCACCGGCCGAGATCAACAAAGACGTTATGGTTCCCGTATTCTATTCGGGCGGGGAGATCACGCCGCTTCCCGAACTTCCTTTTCAGGCACAGAAATGCTTTGACAGGATCGACTATGTATTGAAGGTAAACGATACCGTAAAGCGCTATGATACAACCTTTGAAGACAGAGAAAACTGGGGCAACAAGATCTGGGGTATCGACGGTGACGAACAGGTAAAAGAATATGATGCAAGCCGTGAGAGCACACTCACGATCGAACTATTCAAGAGCAAGGACGGAAATGTATATACGGCTTTAAGCTCTGTAAGCGATCAGGGACACGAATGCAGATACCATACCTGTGAAAATGCATGGAAGTTTATAAGTAAGTTTAAGAGAGTAAACGGAAAGATCGAGATCATTAAGTAAATTCGACGGCATGCTTCCTGGTCCAGAGAGGGAATAAGCTTCGCTGAAGTTTTAGGTTCTCGCGTTCTTTGATGGCAATGCTATCAAAGAAGATCTTCCAAAGATCCGTATATTCGTCATTTTCTTTTTCGGTCATAAGAAGTTCGTTAAACTCATCTTCAGTGAGGGTGCGAAGATAAAAAGGACTGTTTTTTGGGTGGATGACGGCTTCCCTGTGGACGTCGTCTATCACCATCCAGTTTTCGGACGGCATTCGATCGGAAAAGGCAGGACCCAAAGTGATCACAATGCGGCTTTTGGGCTCTATATGAGCTACATAAAGAGAATGTCTGACTTCATGGAATCGTGAGACCTCTTTAAAACGGCAAGACTCGTTGGATAAGCGCTTTTTGATCTCATGGAAGCGCACAACAACTTCGTAACACGTGTTATTAATCACCCCGGGTCCGTATGCAAAGCCCAAAAGCATGAGCCTGTACATAAGATCGGGGACATCCTTTTCATACGCCATGGATATGTAAGCAAGATCGCTGTAAAACGAAGGAGAGATCTTTAAGTTGACGGCATCGATCACGCTTTGTACCATGGCGTGATCTTTATCCACATGGGTATAACTGTCAAACAGCGAAAGCTGTTCTATCGGTTCGGATTCTATTTTTATGTTTTTGTGCCCTAATCCCGACGACCATGCAACATATATGCATGAAAGTATCGATTCAAGATCGGGCGCGCAAGTAAATACATTCATTCCGTATGATCCCTCAATCACGAAGACATAACATTAAAATCGCTGAACAGGTTCATCTGCTTTATCGTGATATCTTTTCCGCCTATCCTTACCGTTTCTTTTTTCTCGCTGTCGGCAAGGCTGTTTATTATGAACTTCTCTTCAAGAGGTATGTTAAAGAGCATCTTACCGTTACAGGTTATAAAATACTGCGCGCGCTTAAGCACTATCCCCATTCTTTTGAGCATGTCAAAGTTCAATCTCCCGTAGCGCCTTGCATTGACAATGCGCTTAACTCCCGTGGGTCCTATTCCGGGAACTCTTATAAGCTTATCGTATGAAGCGGTGTTGACTTCTACGGGAAAATCACAAAGATGCCTTACCGCCCAGTCGCATTTCGGGTCTATGCGGTTATCGAAGAAAGGTCTTTCTTTCGATAAAAGCTCGTTTGCCTGAAAACCGTAATATCTTAAGAGAAAATCCGCCTGATAAAGCCTGTGTTCCCTTAACATGGGGACGGGTGTGTTAAGAGCGGGAAGGGCATCATCCTCGTTGATCGGGATATAACCCGAATAAAAGACCCTTTTAAGATCGAAACTCTTATAAAGATTCTGGGCGGTGTGTATGATCTCAAGATCTGTCTCGCCGGAAGCTCCTATTATCATCTGTGTACTCTGGCCCGCGGGGGCAAAAGAACGCTTAAGCCGTGTGTCTTTTATATCGGCCGGATAGGCAAATGTATTATCCTCCGTCAGGGTCTTGATAAGGCTCTTGGTATCTACCAAAGGCTCGGAAGAACCGTCGATCCCCGATAACGGTTTATCGGCCCCGGAATTAAAGATGCTGTTTACAAGGTGTTCATTGATGACCGCACGCTCCATCCTTGCATCCTTGCCTATGGCGGCTCTGTGCGCGGCGATCGTGCCGGTTATGCGGTTCATGGGTTTCAATATATTTGTCATCGTCTTGTTGGGGGCCAGACGGGACAGGCTTTCATTGGTGGGAAGCTCCATATTGATACTTATCCTGTCGGCAAGTAAACCCGCCGAATAGATAAGCTCGGATGAAGCGCCGGGAATGGCTTTAATGTGAATATATCCGTTAAACATGTATTTTGTGCGGAGAAGCCTTAACGTCTCGCACATTTTTTCCATGGTATAGTCGGGGTTTTTAATGATGCCGGAACTTAAAAACAATCCTTCGATATAGTTTCTTTTATAAAACTCAACGGTTATAGTGCAGATCTCATCGGGTGTGAACGTTGCCCTGGGAATGTCGTTGCCTGCCCTGTTCTTACAGTATTTGCAATCATATACGCAGTGATTGGTCATTAAGATCTTTAAAAGGGATATGCACCTTCCGTCGGAAGCAAAGGCATGGCATACACCCGATGCGACAGCATTGCCGAGCATTCCCTCCTTACCGCTCCGCTCCGAACCGCTTGATGTGCATGCGACATCGTATTTGGCCGCGTCCGATAATATTTCGAGTTTTTCTTTTATCGTAAATCCGTTTCTTAATTCGTACATAAGTTCGCCCTCAGATACATTATCGAACATTTGTTTGAAAAAGTAAATCGAACAAATTCTTAAGAAAAATTACCTTTTAAAAACATGAAATTGGGGTATACTAATTAAAAATCGACGAAATCACACAGGGACGCGTCGGGATATCATTTCGAAAGGCAGTGATCATGTTGGGTAAGGATAAGTATTTGAATCAGATGAAAAAACTTAACGAGCATGCATCGGACATATTAAACTCCGATAATTTTCTTTCTTCGGACAAAAATATCCAGCACGGTGAGATATCGGTCATGGAACATTCGATAAAGGTTGCTTTAAAAAGCCTTTATCTTAACGAAAAGTATCATTTAAAGTGTGATGAAAGGCTTTTATCGAGAGGCGCCCTTTTACATGATTATTTTTTGTATGACTGGCATTCGCCCGAGCATGCCGGGTTTAAAAATCTTCACGGTTTTAAGCATCCGAAGGTTGCACTTAAGAATGCAAAGGAAGAGTACGATCTTTCGCCGGTGGAAGAGGACATAATCGCTAAGCATATGTGGCCGATGACCGTTGTGCCGCCGAAATACAGGGAGGCATGGGTGGTCACTTTTGCCGACAAATGCATATCCACGGCGGAATCCATTCACTTTATCCAAAGCGCCAAGAGACGTAAGAAGTACATAAACATCAACACATAAGAGGTATTGCTCATGGAATGCAGACTTTTTAACGAGATCAACGACGAAGAACAGAAAAAGATGCTTACCTGTGCCGGTGCGGCCGACGAGGTATATAAGGAGGGCGAATACATCTTCAGGCAGGGTGATGCTCCTTATAATATGTACCTGATCAAAAAAGGGAGCGTCATGATCGCCAAGGAGTTTGCATCCGGTAAAAGAAATGTTCTTTTCACCGTATACAAGGGCGATGTCTTCGGTGAAATGTATCTTTTTTCCGATGAAAAGGAATACTGGTACGATGCGATAGCCTGTGAGGATGTGATCGTTCTTAAGATTCCGTGGAAGTTCTTTTACGGATTCTGCAACAAGGCCTGCCATAAGCATCAGATGGTCATAAGGAACATGCTCGAGGTCCAGTCCGATAAAAACTTCATGATGACCAGAAAGCTTTATCTTCTTTCGGGCAAGACGTTAAAAGAACGCATCGCCATGTGGGCGCTTGACTGTGCGGGCGAGGGCGATGCCTTCGAAACAGATATGAAGCGCGAAGAACTTGCGGATTATCTTGGGACCACGCGTCCGTCGCTTTCCAGAGAGCTTATGAACATGCAGGATGAAGGGCTTATCGAAACAGACAGGTCAAAGATAAAGATACTTGACAGAGATGCTCTTGAGTATTACGCGGAATAATTTTTTAAAATGTAACATTTGTTACAGAAATTCTCCTTTATAAAATATAGTATGTAGGTGTAAACAAAAACAAAGTACACCCCAATGTACAAAAAAGCGGGTCGAAAGACCCGCCCCGCGACTGAAATACTTATTAAGGCAAGCCGCCTTTGGCGACTCACAAAAGATTGATTGCCGCCGATGAAAGGCGCCAAGGCGCGCGGCGGCAAGTAGGCAAGCCGCCTTTGGCGACTCACAAAGGAAGGAGGATTTCGATATGGCAGCAACAAGCACACATCAGGTGGATAACCTCGTTAATTTACTTGACGGATATGTAACAAAGGGAGGTCATCACTTAAACGTGAACGTTTTAAACCGTGATACGCTTAAGGACGCACAGGCTCATCCCGAAAAATATCCGCAGCTTACGATCCGCGTTTCGGGTTACGCAGTCAACTTCATAAAGCTTACACCCGAGCAGCAGGCAGATGTCATCTCAAGAACATTTCATGAAGCTATCTGATACAGAGAATGACGGGATAAACCTCATTGGTCTTAAAAGCTTAAGGACCAATGAGGTTTTTTTACATCAAATAGTTGCCCGAAAGGGCGTTTACTATGGTATAATCCTAAAAAGGAGTTTTGCCATGAACAGTGAGATTACCATGAGTGTATCGTCGCTTACCAGGACAAAAGACGATAAGGCGATATATGTTCTTTTTACCGACAAAGAAAGATCGGCTGAGATTTCGCTTCCCGAACTTAAGGTTTTGAGCAACAACGGGTTTTCCGTCGACGAGCTTAAGAAACTGACCGAATATGTGGACGGACAGCGTGATTATATCTATTCGATCGCCAAAAAGGTAGATCCGATGAAGGCGTTCATGGGAAAGAAACAGGGAGAGTAGGCAGTTACACATGTATAAGATTTACGTTGTTGAAGATGATGAGGGTATAGCTTCGGGGATAAAGAATCTTGCCGAGCCGTGGGGGTTTGAAGTTAAGACGGTAAGCGATTTTGAAAAGGTTCTGGATGAGTTTAACGCATACGGACCCCACATAGTGCTCATGGACATAGGACTTCCCTTTAAGGGAGGTTTTTTCTGGTGTTCGGAGATCAGAAAGATATCAAATGTTCCGATCATATTTTTGTCATCGGCTTCAGACAATATGAATATGGTAATGGCGATGAACATGGGGGCCGACGACTTTGTGGCCAAGCCTTTTGACGCAAATGTACTTATGGCAAAGATACAGGCACTGTTAAGAAGAAGTTATGATTTTGCTTCATCATCGCCGGTTTTGTCGCATAAGGGTGCGTTTTTAAACACCGGTGACAACACGCTTTCTTTTAACGACCAGAAGCTTGAACTTACCAAGAATGAATATAGGATCCTTTTGTGTCTTATGGAAAACAAGGGTAAGGTCGTAAGCCGTGAAAAACTTATGGAAAAGCTCTGGGAGACCGATTCCTTTGTGGATGAGAACACTCTTACCGTCAATATAAACAGGTTAAGAAAAAAACTCGACGGTATAGGTCTTGAGGACTTTATTACTACAAAATTCGGTGTGGGGTACATTTTAGGTTAAGATGAGATTTTTCTTTAAATACCTTTCGACAAAAAAATATCCGATAATACTTGTTTTTTCGTTTGTGCTGTTTTTTGCATTTTCATTTGTGCTCTATGAGCTTCCCTTAAAAGCGGTCGTCTATCCTGCGATAGTGAGTGCGATATTCGGTGTTTTCTTTCTTTTTATCGATTTTTTTAATGTTAAAAGAAAGCATGAGGAACTTTTAAGACTCCTTCCGCAGTCTCCGGAGACGCTTAATCTTCCGAAAGTAAACGGAGACATCACCGCGGAGGACTATACACTTATAGTCGAAAAACTGAAAAAGGATACCGAAGAGCTTTCGGCGAAGGCATCGAACGATTATGATGACATGATCGATTATTACACTGCCTGGGCACATCAGATAAAGACTCCGATAGCTTCGATGAAGCTTTCTCTTGAAAATGAGGATTCCGAGCTTTCAAGGAAGCTTTCTTCGGATTTAAGGCGTATGCAGGCCTATGTGGACATGGTGCTTGCGTTTTTGCGTCTCGGTTCCGATTCAAACGATTATGTATTTAAAAAGATGAGTTTAGACGACGTCATAAAGCCGTCGCTTAAGAAGTTTGCCCCCGATTTTATAGGAAAAAAACTCTCTCTTTCGTATGAGCCGATCCCGATAAACGTGCTTACGGATGAAAAATGGTTTTCTTTCCTTTTTGAACAGATCCTTTCGAATGCCATCAAATACACGAAAGAGGGCGGAATATCCATTTATATGGAAGACGGAAGGAAACTTGTCATTGAAGATACGGGTATCGGTATAGCGCCCGAAGATGTGAACAGGGTTTTCGAAAAAGGCTATACGGGTATCAACGGGCGCAAAAACCGTGAAGCATCGGGGCTTGGACTTTATCTTTGCAAGATGGTCTCCGATAAGCTGGGGCTTGATATAAGTCTTGAATCCGAGGTAAAGAAGGGTACAAAGGTATATCTTTATTTCCCCGATGACCGTATTCACGAGTAAATCTTACAGTGATGTAAGAAATAAACCTAAATTGTAAGCCGATTCGATGTTAAGGATCGGCATTTTTTTATAAACTGTCCGTAGATAAGGCGTGATGCCGTATGTTTTTACGGCTCACCCGTGAAAGGATGGATACAAAATGAGTTTACTTGAAGTCAAAAATTTAAAGAAAATCTATTCAACGCGTTTCGGCGGCAATAAGGTCGAAGCACTTAAGAATGTTAATTTTACCGTTGAAGAAGGAGAGTTTGTCGCTATAATGGGAGAATCCGGAAGCGGCAAGACAACACTGTTAAATATCCTTGCGGCACTTGACAGCGCAACTGCAGGTTCGGTCTTGCTTGACGGCAAGGATTTTTCCAAGTTAAAAGAAGCCGAAGTCGCAACATTCAGACGTGATAATCTGGGCTTTGTGTTCCAGGAGTTCAATCTTCTCGATACATTTTCGCTTGAAGACAATATCTACCTTCCGCTCGTACTTGCGGACAGAAACCATAAGGAAATGAGCGAAAAGATAGAGCCTATAGCGCAAAGGCTCGGAATATCGGATCTCTTAAAGAAATATCCTTATGAAGTATCTGGCGGCCAGAAGCAGAGAGCTGCCGTAGCGAGAGCTCTTATCACAAATCCGAAGATCATTCTGGCCGACGAGCCGACGGGTGCTCTTGATTCAAAGGCAAGCGATGAACTTCTTTCGCTTTTTAAAGAAGTCAATAAAACCGGACAGACCATCTTAATGGTAACGCATTCGGTAAAAGCAGCTTCGGTCGCATCAAGAGTCCTTTTCATAAAAGACGGTGAAGTATTCCATCAGATATACAGAGGCGAAGATACCAACGAACAGCTTTATCAGAAGATATCGGATACGCTTACGATGCTTCAGACAGGCGGTGAGAGATAATGAATAAAGCATTTTTTCCAAAGCTTGCCAAAAGCGGCATGATAAAAAACTATAAGCTGTATATACCCTATCTTTTAAGCTGTATCGGCATGATAATGATGCTTTACATTGTATGTGCGCTTTCGTATTCCGATACGGTGGCAACTATGGCTGCCGGGAGGGACCTCGCCGTTATTTTAAGACTGGGTGTAGGGGTAATATGTATTTTCGGTTCGATATTTCTCATCTATACAAATTCGTTCCTTATCAAAAGAAGATACAGGGAATTCGGGCTGTACTCTATACTCGGCATGGACAGAAAAAGCATAGGAAGAGTTGTTTTCTGGGAATCGGTAATAACATCCTTTGTATCTCTTCTGGTGGGATTGTTTTTGGGTATCCTGTTTTTTAAATTTGCCGAACTATTCCTTATAAAGGTAGTGGAAGGAACGGTTACTTTTTCTTTTAAGATATCGCCGGAATCCGTCCTTATCACGATCGGAGTCTTCTCGGCCGTATTTTTGATCATCATGTTAAAGTCGCTTATCATGGTGGGAAAGGCAAGACCGCTTGAACTTTTAAGAACGACCGAGACGGGTGAGAAGCCCCCCAAAGCCAATTTTGTACTTGCGATCATAGGAGCCGGCACGCTTGCTTTTGCATATTACAATGCGGTTACCATAGAAAGCCCTTTGGCTGCTTTGTACTGGTTCTTTTTGGATGTGGTGCTTGTAATCATAGCTACATATATCCTTTTCATAGCGGGCTCGGTTGCCCTTTGCAAGCTGCTTAAAAAGAATAAAAACTATTATTACAAGAAACAGCATTTTGTGTCGGTATCCACGATGGCATACAGAATGAAAAGAAACGGTGCTGGACTTGCCTCAATCTGCATTCTGGCCACGATGGTGCTTGTAATGATATCTTCATCGGCAAGCCTTTATTTCGGCGAAAATTATGCATTAAGGGCCAGATATCCCATGGACGTGGAATTTTCTTTAAGATTTCCGACCTTTGACGGGCTGCTTACCGATGCTCCCGAAAAGATAGATAATATCATGGACGATATCATAAAAAGTGAAAATTATAAGCCGGCAGAGGTCAAGACTTACAAGTCTGCAATGATAACAGGGTTATTGGATGGCGATACGATCGTTCCGATCAATTATTTTTCTGATTCCATGGATGATTTCAGGGCCGTCTATATAATAGGCCTTGACGATTACAATGCGTATCAGGATCAACAATACGAACTTAAAGACAACGAGATAATCTTAGGAACATTCAGATGCAATTATAAGGGCGATTCCTTAAATATCGCAGGGCTTGATCTTAAGGTAAAAGAAATAAGCAGGAAATTTGACGTTTTCGGCGATTCCGTTGCGATAATCGTGCCGACATTTTACGTGGTGGTAAAAGATATAGCCGATTTAAGCCCCATAAGCGATATTAAGGATGACAGCGGTGCAAATGTTTTATATCCGGAATATTATTACGGCTTCAATTACGACGAAAGCTTTTCAAAAGAAGAATCGATCGATATTTTTCATAAGATCAAAGATAAATTTGTTCACAACGATTACATAATGGAAAAAGAGTATATTATACTGCCATTTACGATAGAGGAAGAAAGAAGTGATTTCACTTCGCTTTACGGCGGACTTTTCTTTGTGGGAATAATGCTCTCTATAGTATTCATATTTGCCGCTGCCGTGATCATTTATTATAAGCAGATCTGTGAAGGTTATGAGGATAAGGCGAGATTCTCGATCATGAAGAAAGTCGGAATGACCGGAAAAAACATAAAAAAGAGTATCAATTCACAGGTCCTTACCGTGTTCTTTGCCCCGTTGCTTATGGCAGGGATGCACCTTGCGTTTGCTTTCCCCGTTGTATGGAAACTTTTGCAGCTTTTCGGTCTTACGACACTTTGGGTGGCTGTGGTCATTACAACGATCGCATTTGTAATTTACGGAATTTTTTATGCAATTATATACAAAGGTACAGCCGGAGCGTACTACAATATAGTTTCGGGCGAATAGTCAAGGATCGGAAAGAGTTTTTAAATAGCGGGCTCAAACCGGATTATTTGACAAAATAATTGTGAAAAAGCAATTTCAGGCGAAAAAGTTTTGAAATTGCTTTTTTTTATTAAATTGTGCCTGTTTTTAATTCAATGATAATAGTCGATGGTTATAGTAAATCATCAGAGGGGTGATTTTAACCTAAAATTGAGAAGGGAGTATATTTTATGAAACTGAAAGCAAAGATGCTATTGACTGCATTATTGCCGCTCGTGATCATGGCGATAGCAGTAAGTGCGTACTCGGGAATGGTAGCAAGTAATTCGTTAAAAGAAGAGGTTAAGGCGGAACTTTCAACATCCGTACATCTTTTGAGAGAAAGTATCGCTGATGGTGAGGGTCACAACAATTTCTATGTTGATGAGAACAATATCCTTTGGAATAATGAATATAATATTACCGATGACACCGATTATGTGGATCAGGTAAAAAAGGATACGGGAGTTGTACTTACGGTATTCTTTGGTGATACCAGATACATGACCAGTGTTACAAAAGAAGACGGATCAAGAGCGCTTCTTACTCAGGCAGGACCTGCGGTAGTTGAAAAGGTCGTAAAAAACGGCGAAGAATTCTTTGCGGAAAACGTTGATGTAGTGGGTAAGCCCTTTTACGCATACTATATTCCGATCTACAATGCAGACTCCGATGCCCCTGTCGGTATGGTATTTGCAGGTAAAGCCGAAGCAACCGTTAACAGTGTTATAAACAGCCTTTTGACCGGTATAGTGGTTGTTGCGATAATCATGATAGTTCTTTCCGGCATATTGATACTTGTGATCACAAACAGCATCTCAAAGGGTATAGGCTTTGGTGTCAATGCACTTACAAAGGTTGCGGACGGAGACCTTACCATTGAGATAGATGATAAACTCGTTGCCAAGAAGGATGAGACAGGCGATATCGTAAGAGCGATAGAGAACCTTAAGCAAAAACTTACCGCTATCATCAATGAGATCGTCGGACATTCCAATGATGTCAACGATAATGCGTCGAGACTCGGTGAAGATTCAAAGCAGACTTCCGAAAGCATCGAGCAGGTTGAACGTGCGGTCAATGAAATAGCTGACGGTGCCACAAGCCAGGCAAACGATACCACGAAGGCAACCGAATCCGTTATCAAGATGGGTAACCTTGTGGAAGAAACAAACGATGACGTTTCAAAGCTTACCAAGGTTTCGAAAGAAATGGAAGCAACCGGTAAAGCTGCTGCAGATAAGTTAAACGACCTTGAGAACATAAACGACAAGACAAAAGTTGCTATAAAGACGATATACGAAGAGACCACATCCACAAACGAAGCCGCTAAGCAGATCAGCGAGGCTATCGCACTTATCACTTCGATCGCCGAAGAGACAAACCTCTTATCGCTCAATGCAAGTATAGAGGCAGCACGTGCCGGTGATGCGGGCCGCGGATTTGCCGTAGTTGCATCACAGATCCAGAAACTTGCCGAACAGTCCAACGAATCTGCAGGCAAGATCGAAGAGATCGCCAACGGTCTTATGACACAGTCGCAGCACGTTGTTGATACAATGGATGAAGTCAATACGATAATCGGTCAGCAGAATGAGATAATACTTGATTCCGCAGAGTGCTTCAAGCAGGTTCTTGAAGGTATCAATGAAAGCAGAGATCACATCAACGCTATCTCCACTAATATGGACGGCCTTAACGAATCCCGTCAGAGCGTGGTCGATGTAGTTTCCAACCTTTCCGCTATCGCAGAAGAGAATGCGGCAAGTACAGAAGAGACTTCCGCATCCACAACGATAGTAACGCAGACGGTTCAGCAGATCGCCGACAGCGCACTTGAACTTACCGAGATCGCAGGCAAGCTTGAGGAAAGCGTAAAGGTATTTAAGGTATAATATTTTAGAGAAGGGGATGCCCCGATCCACCTAATGGTGGTCGGGGCATTTTTTTGTTCCTTATTTGAAAAAAGTGTCCGGGTGTTGTATAGTGTAACTGTCGCTTGGGTTCGACGCATAAAAGGAGGATGTTATGGATAAAAAGGTTACAGGTATAGTTTCGTATTTAACGATCATCGGATGGCTTATCGCATATCTTGCGGGGGATAAGGAAGGCGCAAAGTTCCATTTAAATCAGTCTCTTGTGCTCGGGATCTGTGAAATAGTTCTTTCTGTTTTAAGCACTCTTCCTATCATTAAGTGGTTTGCATGGATAGTAAGCCTTGCACTTTTTGTACTCTGGATCATGGGCCTTATCTCGGCATGCAATGAAGAAGAGAAGCCTTTGCCGCTTATCGGAGGCATCAAGATCCTTAAGTGATCGAAAGCATCAATTTTATAAAAATATCGAGGGGCAGACCTGTGGGCCTGCCTTTTTTGGGAGAAAACATGAAAAAAACACTTGTTTTTTTAACCGTTGCGGCATTGATATTAACAACAGCGTGCGGCCGGAAGGAACCTGCACCGGCTTCTGTATCACCGGTATCGGAAGAAGTATCCGTATCTGTTTCAGAGAGTGTATCCGAAAGCATTGAAGAGGTATCGGTTTCCGAAGAAACACCATCCATAAACGAGGCGCCCGATATCGATACGGTCGTTGAGTTATATGCGGATTATCTTAAAAAAATCTATGAGTCAAATGTCGATTCGATGCATTATCTTCGCTACGACCTTGTGTATGTGGACGATGACGATATTCCCGAGCTTGTATATATGGAAGACAATTATCATGCGGCCACGGTCCATATGATAATGGCTTACACAGACGGTGCTTTTGAAATAGGAGAGTTCGGCGAAAACGGAAGTTTTTCATATGTCCCGTTCGGCGGAAAGATCCTTTCTTTTTACATGGGTATGGGTTCTTATCTTTATGATTTCTATTCGATCGAGAACAGGACTCTTCAGGAAGATAAGTACTTTGAAAGAGCAGAGATCATGGACGACTCCGAAAGATTCTATATCGACGGCGATGAGGTCGATGAAGATACGTACACCGCCGAATATGCCAAGATGAACGTCGATAAGTATGTTGTATGTGATTATATGGGTGCATTCAGTTACGAACAGTCTTATGATGTGAAGGAGATCCTCCGTAAGTATGCGTCCACACGCGTTAAGCCTGCCGCCATCGAGGTTACGGACGAGATAAAGGCTTTGGAAGGCGAATATACGGCGACCGGGTTTGCTTTGTACAAAAATCCCGCCGGCGCGCTTGATGAAAATATGTATTGCAGCTTAAAAATTTCGGATGACGGCCACATCAGTGCCGATTTCGGTATCGGGGATACGACTTTTGCCGATGATTCAATGCCTGTAACGGAATATAAGGATGCCCTTTCCACTGTCGAAGACGGCAGCCTTTTTGCGGTCTGCGCGATGAGCGGTGACTGCTTCAGGGAATATATGTGCCACTCAATGCCGGACGGTACGATAAAACTTTGTATTTTTGACAGCGGTGCTGCTTTTGAAAACTCATCTTTCTACTTTGTGCTGGAAAAAGACGATGAAGATCAGTGAAACTTACAAACTTAAATGCTTCGATCCGGTTTCGATAATGGACAGCGGTCAGTGCTTTCGCTGGCATGAACTGAGTAACGGCCGGGTCGGAGTCATATCTTCCGGTAAATACATAGAAATGTCAAAAGAACACGACGGGGTTTCTTTTACGTTTAATGAAGCCGACAGGGCATACTGGTCGGCCTATTTCGATCTGGATTTCGATTATGAAAGAATAGAAAAACTTATTGAGGGATCGCGTGATGAGCACCTTAAAGAAGCCTTTTCTTCAGGCTGCGGAGTAAGGATCTTAAAGCAGGATCTTTGGGAGACGATCGTAAGTTTTATGATATCCCAAAACAACAACATAGGCCGTATAAGAAACTCCATAGAGGCGATCTGTGAACGTGCGGGGATAAAGGTTGAAGGAGGGTATGCCTTCCCGGGACCTTGTGATCTTGATGTATCGGTATTTGACGATAAGACGCTCGGACTTGGTTATCGGGCGCCGTATTTAAAGGAGTTATTTTCTTTTGCAAAAGAAAATCCCGACTGGCTTAACGCTCTTTCGAAGATGGATTATGATAATGCGATGAAAAGTCTTCTTGAAAGAACGGGGATCGGCCCCAAGGTTGCGAACTGCATTTGTCTTTTTGCCCTTCACCATGTTGATGCTTTTCCGATCGATACTCATGTAAAACAGCTTCTTTCAAAGTATTATCAAAACGGTTTTGACTTTGAATACTATAAGGGTGTGGCAGGAATAATCCAGCAGTATCTGTTTTATTATGAGCTCAAATCCCGTTAGAACAACAGTTTTCTTGACTCTTATCTTGAAAATGCACTATAATATCTAAAGATATGCAATGAAAGGAAAAAGATTGCATATCCGACCAAATCCCTGAAAGGAATGCACAATATGATAAAGAGCATGACCGGTTTCGGACGTGCGGAATATGCCGACAAGAATCGGAAATTCACCGTAGAGATCAAGTCCGTGAACCACAGGTATCTTGATATGACCATTAAGATGCCCAAGAAGCTTAATTTCTTTGAAGCCGCGATCAGAAATGAGCTTAAGAATTATATCCAGCGCGGTAAGGTGGATATCTTCATTACCTACGAGGATTTCACCGAGAACAATGTAGGTATCAAGTACAATAAGGAAGTGGCAGCCGAATATCTTAAGTATTTTAAAGAGATGGCTGACGAGTTTGAACTCGATAACGATATAAGAGTTTCAAATCTGGCAAGATTTCCCGAGATATTCGAGATGGAGGAGATCGAAGCCGACGAAGAAGAGATATGGGCGGGGTTAAGCAAAGCACTCGATTCTGCGGCAGAGAAGTTCGTGGAATCAAGGATCAAAGAAGGCGACAACTTAAAGGTTGATCTTATAGCCAAACTTGATGATATGCTTACGCATGTTCAGTATGTAAAAGATCGCGCCCCCGGAGTTATCGAAGACTACAAGAGAGGTCTTGAGGAGAAGGTAAAAGAGCTTCTTAAAGATGCGAAAGTCGACGAGACAAGACTTTTAATGGAAGTCACGCTCTATGCCGACAAGGTATGTATCGACGAGGAGATCGTAAGACTTACAAGCCACATCGAGACCACCAGGAAGACTCTTGAAGAGGGCGGCAGCTGCGGACGCAAGCTTGACTTTATAGCTCAGGAAATGAACCGCGAGGCCAATACAATGCTTTCAAAGGCCAACGATCTTGCAACATCGGATCATGCGATCGAGTTAAAGACAGAAATAGAGAAGGTTCGTGAACAGATTCAGAATATCGAGTAAAGGACGATGACCTATGGATGGAATTTTGATCGTAATGTCGGGTTTTTCGGGAGCCGGCAAAGGTACACTTCTTCACAGACTGTTGGATGATTATGAAGATTTTGCCTTTTCTGTATCGATGACCACAAGAGCCCCGCGTGAGGGCGAAGTCGACGGCAGGGATTATTTCTTTGTGGATAAGGAAAAGTTCGAAGAGACCATCAGAAACGGCGGTCTGTACGAACATGCGCAGTACTGCGGCAATTATTACGGTACTCCGAAAGCCTATGTCGACGAACAGCTTAAGAAGGGCAAAAGCGTTATCCTTGATATAGAAGTTCAGGGAGCGATGCAGATAAAAGAAAAATTCCCCGATACCCTTATGGTATTTGTAACTCCCCCCAGCATAGCGGTTTTAAGAAATCGCCTTGAGGGAAGAGGAACGGAGACCGCAGAGGTTATCAATAAGCGTATAGATCGCGCAAAAGAGGAAGTCAACTGGATGGATAAGTATGAATACATTATCATCAATGACGACCTTGACACGGCGGTAAAAGAGATGCATGATATTATTCTCGCGCAAAGGTATCAGACCAAGCGCCTGGGTACATTCATAGATGAGATAAAAACAGAACTTAAAAACATATAGGAAAGAGGAGATTAATATGTTACATCCGTCTTACAGTGACCTTATGAAGGTTGTAAACAGTGAGGTTGAGCCCGGTGAGGCTAAGGTGGTAAACAGCCGTTATTCGATAGTAATGGCTACTAGCCGCAGAGCACGTCAGATCGTAGCGGGCGACGATCCTTATGTTGAGTCCGAAGGCAAGAAAGCATTAAGCATTGCAGTCGACGAGCTCAATCAGGGTAAAATTCGTATAATTAGTGACGAAGAAGACTGATAAGAAAGGGAGGGAACGTGACCGGTCAATGCCGTCGGCAGTTCCCTTTTTGTATGTATGAAGATAAGTTTCATATCACTTGGGTGCGACAAAAACCTTGTTGATACGGAAATGATGCTCGGTATGCTTTCCGAACACGGCCATGAGATCGTAAATGACGAGAGCGAGGCCGATGTGGCGGTGGTCAATACGTGTTCTTTTATAAGCGATGCGAAAGCTGAGAGTATAAATACCCTGATCGAGATGGGAGATCTCAAAACGGCGGGTAAGCTTAAAGGTATCGTGGCTGCGGGCTGTCTTGCGCAAAGATACAGCAAAGAGATAAGAGAGCAGATCCCCGAAGTAGATGAGATCGTGGGAACCCTTTCGACAGACGATATCGTTGCAGCGGTTGACGAGATCGAAAAGGGCGGCAGGCGGGAGTTCTTAAAGCCGATCGACGGACCTCTTGTGTACGGGAAAAAGCGTATCGTAACGACAGGCGGGCATTATGCGTATCTTAAGATAGCCGAAGGGTGCAACAAGCATTGTACATATTGCGCGATCCCTTCTTTTCGCGGACATTTCAGGTCCGTGCCGATGGAAGTGCTCATAAATGAGGCAAGGACTCTTTGCGAAAACGGGGTCAAAGAACTCATTCTGGTAGCGCAGGAGACGACTCTCTACGGCACAGATCTTTACGGGGAAAAGAAACTATCCGAACTGTTGCATAAGCTTTCGGAAATAGAGTCGCTTTGGTATATAAGGCTTTTGTACTGCTATCCCGAGGAGATCGACGATGATCTTATAGAGGAAATGGCTGCAAACAAAAAGATCTGCCATTATATCGATATGCCCATACAGCATGCGTCGGACGATATACTTAAGCGCATGGGTCGAAAGACCGGCAATGCGGATTTAAGAAATGTGATAGAAAAGCTTCGAAAGGCCATGCCCGATATCGCGATAAGGACCACGCTTATAACGGGCTTTCCGGGAGAGACAAAAAAGGATGTCGATATCCTTAAAAGTTTCGTTAAAGAAATGCGTTTCGACAGGCTCGGAGTCTTTACATATTCGAGGGAAGAAAATACCGCAGCCGCAAGGATGAAAAAACAGATCCCTATGTGGCTTAAGAAAAAAAGACGCGACGGTGTGATGAAGATCCAACAGCAGATAGCTTTTGAAAAGGCAAAAGCGGAGACCGGAAAGACATTATCGGTAATGGTCGAGGGACGTATGCCGGATGACTCGTCACCCGATAAGCAGGTCTATGCATGCCGCACTTACAAAGACGCTCCGGAAGTGGACGGGTTCCTTTTCCTTGAGACGGATAAAGAGTTAATGACGGGCGATGTGGTCACGGTTACGGTGACAGGCGCCAGAGAATATGACTTAACGGGGGTAATAAAAAATGAATCTGCCTAACAAATTAACAGTTGCAAGAGTTATTCTTGTTCCCATTTTTGTGTTCTTTTTAATGGCGAACTTTATTCCTTTCAATACATACATAGCTTTAGGTATATTTATTGTTGCCAGTATTACGGATTTTCTGGACGGCCACATCGCGCGTAAGAACAATCTGATCACAAACTTCGGTAAATTTATGGATCCATTGGCCGATAAGCTTCTGGTGGTATCGGCGCTCATATGTCTTCTGGTGGTCGATGACGGCACCAGGATCGCTTCGAACAGGATAATCGCAATGCTTGCGGTATTGATCATTGTGGCAAGAGAATTCGTGATAAGCGGCATAAGACTTGTAGCAAGTGATTCGGGCAAAGTCATCGCGGCTTCGATGTGGGGAAAGTTCAAGACCGCATCCACCATGGTGGCGATTTGCTTTATGCTCGTGGTAAAAGAACTTCCTTTTCTTAAGGAAGTGACAATGGTCCTTTTCTGGATCGCGGTAACGCTTACCGTTGTTTCGCTTATTGATTATGTGATCAAAAACGCAGATATCATGAAGGACGGTTTTACTTCGGATCATGTTGGGGCATCACCTGAAACTGCGGGAAATGAGCATAAGCCCAAGTTCGACGAAGAGACCGGGCTTCCGCTTCAATAGGGTATAAAACATTGATCGAGAATGAACTTGTAGAGCTTCTTAAAGATAAAAAACTTAAGGTCTCAACGGTCGAATCCTGTACGGGAGGGATGATCGCATCAAGGATCGTAAACGTGGCGGGTGCTTCCGATGTGCTCGAAGCAAGCTTTGTCACTTATTCCGAGAGCGCCAAGGAAGCACTTGCCGGAGTAAACAAAAAGACCCTTGAAAAATATACCGCAGTGAGCGAAGAGACCGCTTACGAGATGGTAACGGGAGAAAAACCGGGACCCAAAGCGGACGTATACATTGCCGTAACGGGATACGCAGGCCCCACATCTTATGAAGGCGCGCCTGCCGGTCTTGTATATATCGCGGTGAATGTGTGCGGCGATGTTAAAGTAATAAGATGTCTTTTTGAAGGAGACAGACAGGCGGTCCGCGAAGGCGCGGCCGAAAAGGCATTGACCCTTGCGGTGGAATGCCTTCGTAATATGTAATACGAAGAATTTTAAGATTGGTTTCGGAGGATATATGGCAGAGTACAATCTTTGCCCCAAATGCGGGGCAGTCAATAAAGACGGCGTATGTACCACATGCGGGTATAAGGTACCGGGGTTCAGACCCGCGCAGCCTAAGCCCGCAGAGCCGGTCATAAATGCACAGCCGACATATATGCAGCAGCCTCAGGCAGGACAGCCCGGACAACCCGGTACGGGAGCATTCGGCGGACAGCCCGGACAACCCGGTGCGGGAGCATTCGGCGGACAGCCCGGACAACCCGGTGCGGGAGCATTCGGCGGACAGCCCGGCGCAGCAGGACAGCCGGGTATGGGTGCGCAGGCTGTAAGTGATCACTATTACGGAAATTACGGCGGAACCTTAAATACAGACCAGCATTATTCTCAGGCCACATACGGACAGACGGGTCAGCCCGGACAGCCCGGTGCGGGAGCATTCGGAGGTCAGGGCGGTGCAGGCGGTAATGTATACGACCGGCAGGTCACAGGCAGTAATGTCAATTCTTACGGACAGCAGCCCGCAGGCAGTAATGTCAATCCTTACGGACAGCAGCCCGCAGGCGGAAATGCAAATCCTTACTCACAGCAGGGTTACGGTACGCTGTACGACAACAGGGCCGCATATGCGCAAGGGTACTATAATCCCAATCAGTACGGACAGCCCGCTCAGCCGGTTCAGGAAAGCGGTAACGGAGGAAAGATCGCATTGATCGCAACTGCCGTAGCGATCGTGTTCATCGTATGTATCTGCATAATCATAGGCATTACAAGCAAGATAAGACGCCAGGTAGCCGGTTATACGGGCTCATCATCTTCGACTTTCGGAAGCTTAAACAGCATAGACGGTATAGACGATGATTATCTCGGTTCTTCGAGCGAGGAACGTTTCGGAACCTTAAGACGTCCTCTTTCGGGAGATATCGTCGATCGTATGGACGATGTTGTTTTAAAAGACTGGGAAGCGGCGCCTCATTCAGCCTACAATGACGATATGCAGTATTATGTGTTTGCCGATTACTGTGATACCTCCGTTTATTATTCAATAGAGGAAACAGACTGGGAATACAGAAACACCGACGGAAGTTTTGATACCGATTACGAAATTTACCCTCACGATCTTATCGTAACGGCGAACTGCTACAGGTTATCGGATACGGGTCTTCCCAATGAGGACGAGATTAACAGGCGTATATACGAGAAGACATGCGAGACTGTGGATGTGGGTGAAGCGTTGCTCGCAAAATTAAATTACGACTATTATTTAACTTGCGATTGCCGCACATACATTACTTACAACGATAACAACACGATAAGCTTTCTGTTTTACATAGTCGGCCGCGCGATCGAGTTCTCCGACACGGACGCAAGCAGCCCCGTTATTTTCGGAAATTACATTACAAGCGTAAACTTTGATCTTACGACCGGAAAAGAGATCAAGGCATCCGAAACATTTGAATTCGGCGGTGATTTCTACAAGATATTCCTTGACAGGTGTCTTACGCAGAACGGATCCCCGGTTGACTATTATTCGGACAAAGATCTTCAGGCTGTCCTTACCGATGATGATCAGGTTGTCTGGGCATATACGCCCTTAGGCCTTGAAGTCGGCGTTAACCGTGAAAACTACGACGGCTGGAGCACTTGTACTTTCCTTGATTACTCGGATCTTCTGAAGGTTTATTAAGCAAGTTTGTTTTTAACGGGCAGGGCAGTCAGCCCTGCCTGTTTTTGTGCCTGTTTCCGCTGAACATTTCTTTGATCATTGACATCGGAAGAACAATACGTTAAAGTATTTGAAGATAAATCTCTTAAGCAGGGATCAAGTGTAAAGTCTTAATCTAAATTGGCATTTCGCCGGTTTTTTCAAATTCAGGACCATATATACAAAGTGACATAAACGGGACTTCCATGTCTGTATAATCGCAGATGCAAGGTTGATGCGGAACAGTTTTTGCGGACCGCGTCCGGCTCGGGAAGCCTGTAAGACATTTACAAACGGGGACTATATATTTTTAAACAAATTACTTGACATTATCGAACAAATGTTTTAATCTGTTATCAGAACATTTGTTCAGAATCAGGAGGACACAAATGGAACAGGATGAAAAAAGACGCGCGTTGGAAGCAGCGCTCGGTCAGATTGAAAAACAGTACGGTAAGGGCGCGGTCATGAGACTGGGCGATCCTTCCACACAAATGAATGTTGAAACTATTCCTACGGGTTCCTTAAGCCTTGATCTGGCACTTGGATTAGGCGGTATCCCCAAGGGTAGGATTATAGAAATATACGGACCGGAATCAAGCGGTAAGACCACAGTCACTCTTCATATGATATCGGAAGTTCAGAAGAGAGGCGGGATCGCAGGTTTTATAGATGCAGAGCATGCACTTGATCCCGTATATGCCAAGAATATCGGTGTTGATATCAATAACCTTTATATCTCTCAGCCCGATAACGGTGAGCAGGCACTTGAAATTGCAGAGACAATGGTAAGATCCGGCGCTGTTGATATAGTTGTTGTCGATTCTGTTGCCGCACTTGTTCCCAAGGCAGAGATCGACGGAGATATGGGTGATGCCCATATGGGTCTTCAGGCAAGACTTATGTCACAGGCCTTAAGAAAACTTACCGCAGTGATCAGCAAGTCCAATTGTACGGTCGTATTTATCAACCAGCTTCGCGAAAAACTCGGCGTTATGTTTGGTAATCCCGAGACTACCACAGGCGGTAGAGCACTTAAGTTCTATTCTTCGGTAAGACTTGATGTCAGACGTATCGAATCGCTTAAACAGAACGGAGAAGTTATAGGAAACCGTACAAGAGTAAAAGTTGTTAAAAATAAGGTTGCACCTCCTTTTAAAGAAGCGGAATTTGATATCATGTTCGGTGAGGGTATATCTTATGCAGGCGATGTTTTGGATCTTGCGGTAAACTGTGACATTATAAATAAGAGTGGTGCATGGTTTGCATATGAAGGCAATAAGATCGGGCAGGGTCGTGAGAATGCCCGTCAGTATTTAAAGGATAACCCTCAGATTTTAGCTGAGGTCGATGCTAAAGTCAGAGAGCATTACGGATTAAACGGACAGGCTAAGGCTGAGGATTGATCATCTATGGAAATTATCAAGATTTCTGAAATCACAAAGCAAAGATCAAGGATTCTTCTGGACACGGAAGAATCCTTTGTCCTATATAAGGGTGAGATCCGGCTGCTTAAGTTAAAAGAAGGCATGGAACTTAAGCAGGAGACTTATGACAATATAATGAAGGGGATTCTTCCGAAACGTTGTAAGATGCGGGCAATGAATCTGTTAAAAGAGAGAAGCTATACATCATATAACCTAAGGAAAAAACTGTCTGACGGAGGATATCCGGAAAATGTTGTCGATGATACGCTTGCATATGTTACATCTTTCGGATACGTCAACGATCTTTCTTTTGCAAAGGCTTATATAGAACAGCAGGAAAAAGCGCATACCCGTGCGGAGATCACAAACAAATTGCTTACGAAAGGAATATCGAAAAAACTGACCGACGAAGCATATTTTGAACTTGGATCGGAAAGAGAAGAGTATGCTGAAGAAAGCAGCGCCGAGCTTGAGACCGAGCTTATAAAGAAAACTCTTAAGAAGCGCGGATTTTCAGGCCTCGAAACATACGAAGATAAACAAAAGATGCTTGCATATTTCTACAGGCGTGGTTTTGACATAGATAAAGTCAGAAGGATCATGGAAGAATATGACGCTGACTGAGTATGGAATTGAAAAAGATTTTCAGTGAGAGATAAGCTTTTGACTATTGTTTACATAAATTTTCTTTTTGCCTTGACAGAGTCGGTCAATTTATTTAAAATGAAAATGTTGTAAAAATGTATATTAGGATGCGTTTGCGTTCGATATAGATATTTTAGCAATAAAACAATTAAATAAGGAGGTAGACCTGTATGTTATGGCAGATCATCGCCATAGTAGCAATCATCCTCTTTATTGTTTCCATTCCGGTAACATCCTTTGTTACAAAGGATAAGATTACCAAAGATGCCAATGCCAAGATCGGAAATGCCGAGGCAGAGGCCCGTACGATTATTGATGATGCTTTAAAAGAAGCCGAAGCCAAGAAACGCGAAAGTTTACTTGAGATTAAGGAAGAATCCATTCGTTCCAAGAATGAACTCGATAAGGAGATCAAGGAACGCCGCGCGGATATGCAGCGTAATGAACGCCGTATACAGCAGAAGGAAGAGAACATCGACCGTAAGACGGAAGCAATCGAGAGAAAAGAACAGAGTATTGCTGCTAAGGAAGAGAATTTGGCTAGAATGAAAGAACAGATAGCCAAACTCAATGAAGAACGAGTACAGGAACTTGAAAGAATTTCAGGACTTACCTCTGAACAGGCAAAAGAACACCTTTTAAGTATTGTTGAAGACGAAGTAAAGTTGGAAGAGGCCAAACTGATCAAGGATATGGAGACCAGGGCCAAGGAAGAATCAGATAAGAAAGCTAAGGAATACATTGTAACAGCCATTCAGAAATGTGCTGCCGATCATGTTTCCGAGACGACGGTATCTGTAGTACAGCTTCCTAATGACGAAATGAAAGGACGTATCATAGGACGTGAGGGTCGTAACATCAGAACCCTTGAAACCCTTACGGGAGTCGATCTTATCATTGATGATACTCCGGAAGCGGTCATCCTTTCGGGATTCGATCCTATTCGTCGTGAAGTTGCAAGGATTGCACTTGAAAAACTTGTTGTGGACGGACGTATTCATCCCGCCCGCATCGAGGAAATGGTAGAAAAAGCACAAAAAGAAGTTGAGAACATGATGAAGGAAGCCGGAGAAGCCGCTTTGCTTGAAGTCGGTGTACACGGTATTCATCCCGAACTTGTAAGACTTCTCGGAAAGATGCGTTTCCGTACAAGCTTCGGACAGAATGTTTTAAGACATTCAATCGAAGTTGCTCAGTTGTCAGGTTTACTTGCTGCTGAGATCGGACTTGATGTCAGGATCGCAAAGCGTGCCGGTCTTCTTCATGATATCGGTAAGGCTGTAGACCATGATATGGAAGGTTCACACGTACAACTTGGTACGGAACTTTGCAAGAAGTATAAGGAAACGCCTATTGTTATCAATGCGGTTGAGGCACATCACGGAGACGTGGAACCTCAGAGTTTGATCGCGGTCATCGTACAGGCCGCAGATGCTATATCCGCAGCACGTCCCGGTGCAAGACGTGATACGCTTGAGACATATACAACAAGACTTAAAGAACTTGAAGATATATCCAACAGCTTCAAGGGTGTAGACAAATCATTTGCTATTCAGGCAGGTAGAGAAGTTCGAGTAATGGTAGTTCCGGAAACCGTTAACGACGCCGACATGGTTATTCTTGCTCATGATATCGCCAAGAAGATTGAGGACGAGATGGAATATCCGGGTATGGTAAAGGTTAACGTTATCCGCGAGTCCCGCGTTACGGACTACGCTAAATAAGATGGTAAATATCCCCCGTGAATAACGGGGGATATTTTAGTAAACAGAGAGTCTGACCGCTTATGCTCGCATAAAAGCGGTCAGGCTCTCTGTTTACTGAAATACGTGTGCTGATCATTACGCGTATTTACCATCTTATTTAGCGTAGTCCGTATGATCGGCGGGCGAGCTTTAAAACACTAGCCGCGCCTCGCGAGCAGATAAACCCCGGCCTCATCCGCACTCAAATATATTTGAATGTGCGGAAGAGGCCGGGGTTTATCGCGCCGGGAAATAGCGTGCGGGTGCACGTCGGGAAATAGCGTGCGGGTGCACGTCGGGAAATAGCGTGCGGGTGCGCGCCGGAAAATAGCGTGCGACGGATGAGGGGCTCGCGCACCACGCGCGAGTCTCAACATGGTGCGATGCACCATGTTGAGAAAAATTTATCTGTAAATCTCATCTGTTTCATGTTATTATATCCACTGTGGTTGTTACGGGGTAACCCGATATCAAAGCCGGACCATATGTATACGCTATGAGGAAAAATATATGAATATGGATTTTGAGCGAAAGCTCGCAATACCCATGGAAGTCAAGGAAATGTATCCGATAACCATGGAAATTTCAACAAGGATCAAAGAACGTTCCCTGGAACTAAAAAAGATCATGGACAGGAAGGATGACAGGCTGATCCTTATCATCGGGCCGTGTTCTGCGGATTACGAAGCAAGTGTACTTGATTATGTCTTAAGGCTTAAAAAGGTTTCCGATGAGGTAAAGGATAAGATATTTATCATTCCCAGAGTCTTTACGAACAAACCGCGTACCACCGGCCAGGGATATAAAGGCCTTTTGCATCAGCCCGATCCCGATAAAAAGCCGGATCTTTTTAAAGGTATAATCGCAACCAGAGAGCTTCATATGAGGGTCGTTACCGAAACGGGTTTTATAGCGGCCGATGAAATGCTGTATCCCGAAAATCATAAATATCTTGATGACCTTTTAGGCTATGTAAGCGTCGGCGCAAGGTCTGTAGAAGATCAGCAGCACAGACTTACGGCAAGCGGTATTGAAGTTCCGGTCGGCATGAAGAATCCTACGGGCGGTGACTTTAATGCGATGCTTAATTCCATCCGCGCTGCTCAGTCACCTCATTCTTTTATATACAGAGGCTGGGCCGCTCATTCTTTGGGAAACGAATATGCTCATGCAATAGTAAGAGGTTATACCGATTTTTCGGGCAAGAATATATCCAATTACGACTATGAGCACATGGTCAAGCTCAATGAGATGTATATGGCATCGGAACTTTTAAACCCTACGGTAATAATAGACACGAACCATTCCAATTCGGGAAAAGATCCGCTTAAGCAGCCGCATATCATAGATGAAGTATTGGCTTACAGGGAAAAGAACGCCGATCTTAAGAACCTTATAAGAGGGTTCATGGTCGAAAGTTATATTGAAGACGGCAATCAGCCTGTAGGCGGTGGCGTGTACGGAAAATCCATAACCGATGCATGCCTTGGCTGGGAGAAGACAGAGAATCTTATCAAGACTATAGCCGACAGAATATGATCAAATTATATATTAAGAATGCCCCGGACGTTATGTCCGAGGCATTTTGCATTATCTGATACATAAGTTGTATTATTGACTATACTTTCTGTCGGTTAAGCATTATCAATGGCCGTGCTTTTCAAGTTTTTCCGCAAGTTCTGCCATATACTTGGGGATCTCGAGGCTCTGAGGACACTGAACGGTACAGGAACCGCACCCTATACAATCGGCAGGGGTGCCTTCGGAGTCAACGTTCTTTGCTTTCCAAAGATTCATGTCACCGTTTGCTTTAACATCGTTAAGCACCTTTAAGTATTCGGGGATGTTGATCTTCATCGGGCAGTGATCTACACAGTAACGGCAAGCCGTACAGGGGATCGTAAGCTGCTTTTTGAAAAGTCTTACTGCCTTTTCGAGAGTTGCCATGTCCTCGTCCGATAAATTGTCGTCGGTGCTGAAGGTTTCAAGATTATCACGCATCTGGTCAAGATCGTTCATACCGCTTAAGATGACCTGAACACCGGGAAGACTCTTTACAAAGCGAAGTGCCCAGGACGAGATCGACCATTCGGGATGCGCTTCCTTGAGTATTGCTTCGGCATCGGGTGTAAGACTTGAAAGTCTTCCGCCTCTTACGGGTTCCATTACCATGATCGGAATGTTTCTTTTTACCAAAGCTTCATATTCGGATTTGGAATTTCCAAAGAACCAGTCAAAGTAATTAAGCTGGATCTGGCAGAAATCGAAAGGATGACTGTCCGCAAAGCGCTCCAGGCTTTGAGTTGATGCATGTGATGAAAAGCCGATATATCTGATCTTTCCCTGAGAGCGCATGTCTTCAAGAAAATCGATAAGTCCGCAGGAAAGATATTCGTCTATGTTGTTTTCGAGTAAGCAGTGTACAAGATAAAAATCGATCCTGTCGGTCTTTAAACGTTCAAGCTGCTCATTAAACATACGCTTATAATCTTTTTCGGCGTTAATGTTGAACTTTGTGGCAAGATAGTAAGAATCACGAGGGTACTTACTGATACATTCGCCGAGACATCTTTCGGAATCGCCCTTATTGTATACATGGGCGGTATCGAAATAGTTGATGCCGTGATTATAGGCATAGTCTATTACTTCGTGGGCTTCGTCATACTTGATCTTAAGCCCTGCGGGGTCGCTTGTGTGAAAGCGCATATTCCCAAGCCCCAATCGGGAAAGCTCAATATCCTTAAAAGGTTTTTTGATCATGTTTTCCTCCGATACATTATTTATGTTTTTTTGTCGCATTGCTATATATTAAAAATAACATGTATCGGCGCGGATTAATAGAATGGGTTTTGCGTAAAATTGTAAATATCGTTCTTTGGCATAAGACTTTTATGGATCGATTTTGCGCGGATCAAACGATCGGCACCCGGATATCGGATCACTTGAAAAAATAAACGATACCATTTAGAATATCTATAGGTGGCGGGAGCAGGATTTCTTGCTTTCGCCACAATTTTGTGCATGAAACAGGAAGAATATGGCATATTACAGAAGAAAAAGACATACCGGCGGGCATAAGATATCGCTTTCGACGCCTGAAAATAAAGAACTTAAAAGAAAATTCTTAAAAGGACTTTCGGATAAACGTTTCGACATCATCAAGGAAAACATAAAGTATGTGGGCGAATACGTAAGATCCTTTGATTTTCCGGATGTAACATACGATCACATAAAAGAAAAGATCGCAAGACAATCGCTTGAAGATATTTTTTATTCTGCGATACGCGGCGGTTCAAAGGGTAAGGGTATCAATTCGACTCTTGCCAATAAATCATGGATGTGGAAGACAAAGAGATCCGCTTACAACGCATCCGCTTCTTACGCTGTCAATCTGATACCGGAAGCGGCAGAGTACAGGAAACTTTCTAAGGCTGAATTCGATAAGGAATATCATGCCTTTTATATGTCGATATTTGCCCGCATCAAAGAAGATTCGCGTGATGCGTTTTTTTACTCTATCTATTCAAATCATGTATATCTTTCCTACGAACATATGCTTCTTGAAGAAGATATGAGGTTTAAGGATATGATCATGGACGAGATCCCTGAGCGTATACCGGATCTTTATCCTCTGGCGCGTAAGATGAAGCGGCGTTTTATCTTACATGTCGGTCCCACCAATTCGGGAAAGACCTACGATGCGCTCGAAGCCCTTAAAAAGTGTAATAAGGGTATATATCTCGCACCGCTGAGACTTCTCGCATTTGAGATATATGACAGACTCAACGAAGCAGGGGTTTTATGCAACATGATCACCGGTGAAGAGGAGATATTCATACCCGGAGCCACTCATTCTTCGGCCACGATCGAGACCGTGAGCACGCATGAGATCTACGATATCGCCGTGATCGACGAGGGTCAGATGATAGGAGAAGAGCAGCGCGGCGGTGCCTGGACAAGGGCTATCCTAGGTGTCTGTGCCGACGAGATCCATATCTGTTCCGACGAATCCTGCGTAGATCTTATAACAGCCATCATCGAGGAATGCGGGGATACGTGGGAGATAAGGCACAATGAGCGTGCGGTACCGCTTGTTTTCGATAAGGAAAGGTTTTCTTTTCCCGCTTCGGTAAAAGAAAAAGATGCGCTCATCGTGTTTTCGAAGCAGTCCGTTATCGCAGTAGCGGCCGAACTTCAGCAAAACGGCATAAAGGCGAGCATGATATACGGAAATCTTCCTTATGATGTGCGCATGAACGAAGTCAAGCGATTTACGGAAGGCGAGACGCAGGTTGTGGTCGCGACCGATGCTATCGGTATGGGTCTTAATCTTCCGATAAAACGTATAGTTTTTCTTGAGACCAGGAAATTCGACGGTCATAACCGCCGCCCGTTAAACGTAAGCGAGATAAAGCAGATCGCAGGCCGCGCGGGCAGACGCGGTATTTTTGAGACCGGATATTATACTTCCGAATACCGTTCTCAGGCTATAAAGAGGGCTGTTGAAGGTTCGGTTGAGACCATATCGTATGCCAGGATGGGTATACCGGAAAATATCATTTATCTTGACATGCCGCTTTCGGAAATACTTAAACGGTGGTCGGATGTTGATTTTACAAGTCTTTACGAAAAGGCGGATCTTGAAGAGGACATATCGCTCTGCAAAAAGCTCGAAGCGGTCGTAAGCGACAAAAAGCTCATATACGACTTTCTGATGATCGGATTCCGTTCGTCGAAGCCTTTCCTTACGGAACTGATACTTAAGTTTGCAAAGCTTGAAGAGGCAGGAGGTTCAAGGCTTAACGATAAGATAAACGAAGTCGTCGAAGCCAATATCGTGCCGTTTGACGATGAGCTCGATCACATGAAGATGGAAGAGCTTGAAGATCTCTATCTTGTATACGATCTTATCTATGCTTATTTAAGAAAGTTTGAGCACAGAGAAAGACTTTCGGATATCGTGGAGCTTAAGCGCGATGTTTCGGGCAGGATAATAGAATACTTAAAGACCCAGCAGCTTGAAGGAAGGCGGTGCAGGGTCTGCGGTAAGATGCTTCCGTGGAATTATCCTTACGGAAAGTGCGAAGACTGCTATTTTGTGGAAAATTAGATGCGGTTAAGATTTGCGATAAGGCTTACTTAAACCTTTGCATCCTATAATAGAACTGCTCATAGAAATCCCTGTTTGTGTCATATTTTGGTTCAAAGAACACACGAAGGGGCAGCCAGGAATACTTTTTAAACTCGTTTTCGTCGGTGCATTCGTTAAGGAATGCGCCGATATTTTTTGTAAAAGAATGCCAGTCTTTTACAAAACGCTCGTATTTATCAAGATCTTCTATGCCGAGCCAGTCTTTTACCAAAGCATAGCCTTTATCGGGATACTTGCATTCATTTATCTGGATTATGTAATTAAAGTTACTGTCCTCGTCGTAGAGGCGCCCCAAAGGAAAAAGCCTGCAGAATCCGGGCCGCAACGAGTGTATCGTACATCTTCCGTTTTCGTCAAGAAGCCCGCAGGCATCGGAATCTTCCTGCATCATGATGTTCGGAAGGACCACGTTGTCGATGAGCCTTATCTCGATTTCTTTTTCGACCATTTCTGCAAAAGGCTTATTTAAAGCCTTTTCAAGGTTATAGATATCATAAGGGTCCAAAAGGATGGTGTCGCCAACGGTCTTGCAGCATTCGCTGCAGCCCTTGCAATCATCGCATGTGACCCTTACACTGTCGTCCTTATTATAGAGTTTTCCATCGGTTACTTCAGAAAGATCCACATCTCTTAACATACGTCGATTCTATCACAATAAAGCTTTCTTAGGAATAAATTTTGACTTTTAAAAAATTATGATATTATTAGCGTATGACTAAAATCTGTGCAGGGATCCTGGCCCATGTCGATGCCGGCAAGACAACGATTTCCGAGGCGCTTTTGTATAAGGCGTCCGCCATCAAGACAATGGGAAGGGTCGATCTTAAAAATACATATCTCGATACCGATTACATGGAAAAAGAACGCGGTATCACCATTTATTCAAAGTCCGCGAGGCTTAATCTCGGGGATTTTGAAATGATCCTTATCGATACTCCCGGACATGTCGACTTTTCGGCGGAAATGGAAAGAACACTTGCCGTCCTTGATATTGCGGTATTGCTCGTATCCGCTTCGGATAAGGTTCAGGCGCACACAAAGACGGTCTGGAAGCTTCTTAAGCGTTACGGGATACCGACGATCATATTTGTCAACAAGATGGACCTTCCGGATACGAATAAGGCCGACATCTTAAAAACCCTGAAGGAAGAACTTTCGCAGGATATCGAAGATTTTACGGACGATTTAAGCGATGAGTTTTTTGAAAATGCAGCAACCGTTTCGGAAGATTTCCTGGAAGATGTTTTAAAAAACGGTTATATTCCCAAAGAGAAATTAAAAGCCGCTTTTGAAGAAAGGCTTCTTTTTCCGTGCCTTTTCGGTTCGGCTCTTAAAAACGAGGGTGTGGACAGATTATTTGAAGTCATAAAGGATTATTGCCCTAAAAAGGCATATCCCGATGAATTTGGGGCGATCACCTATAAGATCACCCGTGAGAATAATGTAAGGCTTTCGCATATAAAGCTTACGGGAGGTTCTTTGGTCGTAAAATCGATGCTTAACGACGAAAAAGTCAATGAGATAAGACTTTATTCGGGCGATAAGTACGAGACGGTAAAAGAAGCATTTGCGGGTGATATAGTCACGATCCCCGGACTTATTGACACAAAGCCCGGGACAGTCTTCGGAAAAGGCAGATTCTCAAGACTTATAAGCCTTGAACCTGTCCTTAACTATACGGTTTTTTATAAGGGCGATACCGATACTCACGGGATGCTTAAGATACTGTACGAACTTGAGGAAGAAGAACCGGGTCTTAACGTTGAATACGACGAAAGACTAAAGGAGATCCATGTATGTCTCATGGGTGAAGTTCAGACGGAGATACTTACAAGAAAGATAAAAGATCTGTACAACGTGGATGTTTCTTTCGGACAGGGCAGGATATCTTATCGGGAGACCGTATCGGATACGGTTGAGGGAGTGGGCCATTTTGAGCCGTTAAGACATTACGCCGAAGTGCATTTGAAACTTGAACCCTTAGAGCGCGGGTCGGGACTTATGTTTGAGTCCGAGGCCGATCTTGATGAGCTTTCTCTTAACTGGCAGAGGCTTGTGCTTACGCATTTAAAAGAACGCGAGCATAAAGGCGTTCTTACCGGAAGCCCGATCACCGACATGAAGATAACCCTTGTGTCGGGAAAAGCCCACATCAAGCATACCGAGGGCGGAGATTTTCGTCAGGCTACATACAGAGCGGTAAGAAACGGTCTTATGAAAGCACAGAGTGTTCTTCTGGAGCCTTTCTATGATTTTACTCTTGAGATTCCCGATAATACCGTCGGAAGAGCAATGACGGATCTTGCGGGAATGTCAGCGACCGTAAGCGTTTCCGAAAGCGCGAACGGTATATCGGTCTTAAACGGAAGCGGTCCGGTATCAACCTTAAACGGTTATGCAAAAAACGTATCGGCATATACGGGCGGAAAAGGACACATGAGTCTTGTCGTGTCAGGATTTAAGGAATGCCATAATGCCGAAGAAGTCATAGAAAAGATCGCATATGATCCCGAAGCGGACATAAGAAATACGGCGGATTCCGTATTCTGTTCGCATGGAGCGGGAGTTGTGGTGCCCTGGAACGAAGTTGAAAACTATATGCATCTTCCGTATACGGTGAATGTCGAAAAACCGGACGATGCTTCTTTTGCCGAACCCATAAATCACGGGACATACAAGGAAAAAGAAATATTTGTGTCGACCGAAGAAATAGATGCGATCATAGGTAAGACGGCGCACGCCAATCAAAAGAAGACCCAAACTTCGTATAAGGGAATATCGGCCTCGCTTCGCGAGAAAAACTGGATCGGCGGACGACGCGAGGAAAAAGAACCCGTATATAAGGGCACGGCGGTAAAAGAAAAATTTCTTCTGATCGACGGATACAATGTCGTGCATGCGTGGGATGAGCTTAAGGAGCTTGCAAGGATCGATCTTTCCGCCGCTGCGGGCCGGCTTATCGATATAGTGTCAAACTATCAGGCAGTGACGGGATACAATACCATCATTGTGTTTGACGCATATAAGGTCACGGGCCATCCGCGCGAAGAAATGATGTATCACAATATAAAAGTGGTTTACACTAAAACTGCGGAGACTGCCGACCGATATATAGAGAGGTACGCTCACGAGAACGGTAAAAAGTTTGATGTTACCGTTGTCACGAGCGACGGAGCGGAACAGGTCATAATAAGGGGCGGAGGCTGCGCGCTTTTGTCCTCAAAGGATTTTTACGAAGAGGTCGAAAAGGTTCAGAAAAGGCTTCGCGAGCACAAAAACTTGTGGCAGGAAGAATGATTTGATGCTAAAATAATAATTGAGTGTTATAAGGTGTGCATCGACCGTTCTTTTGATAAAACGATGCGGCATTCTCTTATGGAGATGCACGGGGAGAAAAAATGGTTTGGAATGTTGAATTTCAGATAGCCGGCCTGATCATCGCCTCTATCGTGGCGATTATGTGTTTCGGACAGAAAAGGCTGAATTTTAGGGCTGAAAAGGCCTTTATAAGACTTCTTTCGGGGATCGTTGTATCCGTTGTACTCGATCTTCTGTCTGTTGTTGCGATCAACTATTCAAGTGTCATTCCTTATTGGCTCACACAGTTTGTCTGTAAGGCATATCTTTTCTCGATATTGACGGTCGCATTTTTGTCGTCGTGGTTTGCGGTTGCGGAATTAAGCTACAGTTTCAGGACTGTCTGGCGCAATATTTCGCTTGTGCCGTTGCTTGTGGAACTTGTCGTTCAGATCATTTACCCCACACAGATATATGTAAATGCCGAAGAAGAAGCATTGTACAGTTACGGGATAACCGTAACGACTGTATATGTGTTCGGTTTTGTGTATCTTATCTCCATCCTTGTCATGACCGTAGTCTTAAGGGACAGGATATCATTAAAAAGAAGACTTTCCATATATTTCTGGATGGCTACCTGGATGGTGGTCGGAATCGTTCAGTTTGTAAACAACAAGCTTTTGCTGGCTTCTTTTGCAATGTCCATAGCGAGCGTATATATGTATTGCAAGATGGAAAATCCCGAAAACCATCTGGATTTCGAGGTCGAAGCCTTCAACCGTAAGGGCTTTCATATGCTGATGGATGAATGCATAAGATTTCGCCGTCACAGGCCCATGATCAATGTTTCGATAGAAAATCTCAACAATATAAGGGATATTTTCGGATATAAGACCGTTAACGATCTTATGAAAGAGATATGTTCTTTCTTCCACAGTATACCGGGCATTACGGTATTCAGACTTGAAAAGAGCCTGTTTGCACTTGCATTTGAGACGGAGGCGCAGGCGACGGAAGGGTTAAGCAGGGTCGACAGAAGGCTGGAGCGCCCCTGGCAGGTAAACGGTGTACAGATCAACGTCAATATGGGAGTATCATATCTTGATGATATCATAAGATACAAAAATGCCGATGAGCTTGAAGAGGTCGTCAGATATTTTACGACCATGGCAGGTGAGAACGGACAGGGTACACTGTTTATAGACGATGAGGAACTTTCCGAAAGAAGGCGTGCTTTCGAACTTCAGCATACGATAGAATGGGCGCTTGAAAACGATAAGATCGAGATCTATTATCAGCCGATATATAACATTAAGGCCGGAAGATTTTCCGCAATGGAGGCCCTTGTAAGGTTAAGGGACGAAAACGGAAATCTTATGATGCCGATCGACTTTATCGAGTTTGCGGAAAAGAACGGTATGATCCTTAAACTCGGCGAGGCGATCTTCAGAAAGGTCTGCCAGTTCATAAGATACAATCATATCGAAGACTACGGCATAGATTACATAGAGGTCAACCTTTCGGTCATTCAGTGCATGCAGAATGATCTTGCCAGAGAATTCAAGAACATCATGGGAGAATATGAGATCGCGCCTCATAAGATAAACATCGAAGTGACAGAGACCGCTGCGATCAATACAAAGAAGACCTTAGACAATAACATGAAGGAGCTTTTGGAATACGGCACCTCATTCTCTCTTGACGATTTCGGATCGGGTTATTCAAATCTTACATATGTTGTGGATATGCCCATAAGCATCATAAAGCTGGACAGAAGTTTAACGCTTGCATATGACAGATCCGAAAAGGCAAAAGTTGCAACCGAATATTCCATAGAGATGATACATAAGCTCGGTCTTGAGATAGTTGTGGAAGGCGTTGAAACCGAAGAGCAGTATCTTAACTTTAAGAGGCTGGGAGTCGAATACATTCAGGGGTATTATTTCTCGAAGCCGATTCCTTCGGAAAATGTTTTGGACTACGTAAGAGAGTGGATGTAAAAGAAAACGATCAAAGGAGCCGTGCGGCGGCTCCTTTTTTGTATGAGTGGCTTGAATAAAAAAACCTCGGTCGCATGACGGCGCAACCGAGGTCGTTTTATTTTTGATTATGATTAAAAGTTTATGCCATTTTGTTAACAGCAACGCTTAAACGGGAAATCTTTCTCGATACGGTGTTCTTATGATAAACACCCTTTGAACAAGCCTTATCCATTACAGAAGTAGCATTTGTCAATGCTTCTTTGGCTGCGGCCTGATCATTAGCGTCGATAGCTGCATAAACCTTCTTGATAGCAGTCTTTACACCGGACTTGATGGCTTTGTTTCTTTCAGCCTTTGTCTGGGTAACTAAGATACGCTTCTTTGCAGATTTGATGTTAGCCAAGACTATACACCTCCATTTAGAATGATTCGGGTTAATGTTGTTCGTCGTACATTATGCCGGACACGGACGATTTAATGTACGCACTCGATTATAATAGTTGAAAGAAATTGCCCTGTCAATAGAAAAAATCAAAAGTTACTGTGAATGGGCAAAAAAATATGATACAATCCTAAAAGCATTATAATCTGAAAGGACAGTAATTTGAATCAGGATCATATAAGAAATTTTTGCATTATAGCACATATAGACCACGGTAAATCCACTCTTGCCGACCGTATCATCGAGATGACGGGCCTTCTCACAAGCCGCGAGATGCAGGCTCAGGTCCTTGACAACATGGATCTGGAGAGGGAGAGAGGCATTACCATTAAGGCGCAGACCGTAAGGACCGTGTATAAGGCCAAAAACGGAGAAGAATACATATTTAATCTTATAGACACTCCCGGCCACGTAGACTTTAATTATGAAGTAAGCCGTTCGCTGGCCGCCTGCGACGGGGCGATACTGGTCGTTGATGCCGCACAGGGAATAGAGGCACAGACTCTTGCCAATGTATACCTGGCTTTGGACCATGACCTTGATGTGTTCCCGGTCATCAATAAGATCGACCTTCCGAGTGCGGAGCCCGAAAAGGTCATTGCCGAGATCGAGGATGTCATCGGCATAGAGGCCGAAGATGCGCCGCTCATATCCGCCAAGAACGGTATAAACATTGATCAGGTCCTTGAAGCGATAGTCAATAAGATCCCGGCGCCCAAAGGCGACAGCAGTGCACCGCTGCAGGCTCTTATCTTTGACTCGCTTTACGATTCGTACAAGGGCGTGATCGTATTTGTAAGGATAAAGAACGGAACGGTAAAAAAGGGTACGCCCATAAAGATGATGGCTACGGGTGCGACCGCCGAAGTAGTGGAAGTCGGCTATTTCGGTGCGGGACAGTTTATCCCCTGTGAAGAACTTACCGCGGGCACCGTAGGATATATTACCGCATCCATTAAAAATGTAAGGGATACGGCTGTCGGCGATACTGTTACGAATGCAGAGAATCCCTGCAAGGAAGCATTGCCGGGCTATAAAAAGGTTCAATCGATGGTATTTTGCGGCGTATATCCGGCTGACGGAGCAAAATATCCGGATTTAAGAGATGCCCTCGAAAAACTCCAGCTAAACGATGCTTCGCTTTTCTTTGAGCCGGAGACATCCGTTGCTCTGGGCTTCGGATTCAGGTGCGGATTTTTGGGACTTTTGCATCTTGAGATCATACAGGAGAGACTTGAAAGGGAATATAATCTCGATCTTGTAACGACAGCTCCCGGTGTTGTGTACAGAGTCCACAAGACAAACGGTGATATGATAGAACTTACAAATCCCACAAATCTTCCGGATCCTTCCGAGATCGATTATATGGAAGAGCCGATGGTCAATGCGGAGATCATGGTCACGACCGAATTTGTGGGTTCGATAATGGAACTCTGCCAGCAGCGAAGAGGCCGTTATAAGAGTATGGAATATATTGAGTCCACAAGGGCGTTGATCAAATATGAACTTCCGTTAAACGAGATCATTTATGATTTCTTTGACGCGTTGAAGAGCCGGTCCAGAGGCTATGCTTCTTTTGACTATGAGCTTAAAGGCTACGAAAGATCGGAACTTGTGAAGCTTGATATACTTATAAACCGTGAAGAAGTGGATGCGCTTTCGTTTATAGTGTTTAAGGACAGCGCCTATGAACGCGGCCGCAAGATGTGCGAAAAGTTAAAGGATGAGATCCCGAGGCACTTGTTTGAGATCCCCATTCAGGCTGCAGTGGGCGGGAAGATTATCGCCAGGGAGACTGTAAAAGCGATGCGTAAGGATGTGCTCGCAAAGTGTTACGGCGGTGATATTTCACGTAAGAAAAAGCTTTTGGAAAAACAAAAAGAAGGAAAGAAGCGTATGCGCCAGATAGGAAATGTGGAAATTCCTCAGCAGGCGTTTATGAGTGTACTTAAACTCGATGAAGATTAAGAACAGTGAGATCTATGTTCATATACCCTTCTGTGTGAAAAAGTGCGATTATTGCGACTTTGTTTCTTTTGCATGCGACGACACGGTAAAGCATGCCTATTTTGACAGTTTGATAAAAGAAATTGAACTTAATGCGGAGTCAGGAGCGGATATGCCCGTTGACTCCGTTTTTTTCGGCGGCGGGACGCCGGGGATAGCAGATGCTTATGAGATCTTACGCGTGCTCGATACGTTAAGGTCAAGATATAAAGTGTCTTCGGAAGCGGAGATATCGATAGAATTAAATCCCGCTTCCGCGGATATTGAGAAGATAAGAACATACAGATCCGCAGGCATAAACCGTGTAAGCATAGGCCTTCAGTCCGCCGATGACCGTGAACTTAAGATCCTGGGGCGTCCGCACGACTTTAACGACTTTTTACGGACTTACGACGATGTATATAAAGCGGGGTTTGATAATGTAAACATCGATATCATGAGTGCGCTTCCGGGACAGACCCTTGAAACATATCTTAATACGCTTAATACGGTTGCGAGGCTTAAGCCGTCGCACATAAGCGCCTACAGTTTGATAATAGAAGAAGGAACGCCGTTTTTTGAAAGATATAAGGATAATAAAGGCCTTCCCGACGAAGATACGGAAAGGAAAATGTATTACGCAACAAAGGAAGTTCTCGGTAAGGCCGGATATATGCGCTACGAGATATCGAATTATGCCGTTTCGGGAAAAGAATGCAGGCACAATACAGGTTACTGGGAACGAAAGCCGTATATGGGGTTTGGACTTGCGGCCGCATCGTTTGACGGCAGTAAAAGATATCAGATGCACAATGATTTGAAACGGTATATACAAGGAGATCATGAAAGGGAGATAACGCTTCTTTCAAAAGAAGATGCGATGGCGGAATTTATGTTCCTTGGACTCCGCATGATGAAAGGCATAAAGAAGACTCTGTTTAAAGAAGAGTTTTCTGCCGATATATATGATATATACGGGTCTGTGATCGAAAAGCAGAAAGAGATGAACCTTATAAAAGAAGAAGGCGACAGGATCTTTCTTACGGATTACGGCATCGATGTTTCGAACGTCGTTTTTGCCGATTATCTGTTAGTTTAATAAAATAATAATAAAAAGTGTTTACAATTTATGTAAATCGTAGGTATAATATTTGCGAGAGTATTTTGAGGGGTATCTTTATGAAATTTGTAAAAACAGCGGACCTTAGGAACGGAATGAGAATCGCGCGTCCTATTTACAACAAGAAGGGCGTTCTTTTGTATGAAAGAGATTCGAAGCTTACCGATGCTGCCATAAACAGTATTAAGAATTTCGGTCTTATAGGTATCTTTATTCTTGAACCTGCCGAGCCTTGCCCGCCCATGAGCGAGGACGACATCGAGTTCGAACGTTTCCAGACGATCCAGGTTTATGCAATAGAAGAAGAGTTAAGAGAGATCATCAATTCAAAGCGCACCAAGAAGCTCGATACGATCGTGGCCGCTGTCGTAAAAAATTACGGTCATCTTAACAGAAAGATCAATTTTACGCAGAATCTTCGAAGCCGGGAGGATTATGTGTACAAGCATTCGTTAAATGTGGCCATTCTCTCCGCTATGATGTGCCATAAGATGAATGTGCAGGTCGATGAGATCGAAGACTGCATTACCGCTTGCATTGTGCACGATATAGGAAAGCTTATGGTTCCCGATTCTTTGCTTAAAGGTGAAACGGAAGAAAAGATAGATGAAATACTCGAAGCAAGTCAGGCCAATGGTTTTGACCTTCTTGACAGTGTATTCAGCGCCAATCCCAATATACGCCGTATAAGCCAGCAGACCCAGAGAATTCTTGCCGAGTTTAAGGAAGGCAAGATCACCGAAAAGCAGAAGCTTGTTACGGGTGCAAGAATCATGATAGTTGCGGAAGTATATGATTCGATGACGGCTATGGATGCCAATGAAGGCCCCAGAAGCGAGGTCGAAGCGTTGAGACATCTTGTGGGACATCCGGAGATCTTCCATCCGAAGGCTGTTGAAGCTTTGGTGAATTCGATAAACATACTTGCTCCGGGCACAAGTGTTGAGCTTACGAGCGGCGAGAAGGCCCTCGTTCTTTCGGTCAACGCGCAGGATGTATTAAGGCCGATGGTGCTTGTATTTTCAAGCAACCAGATCGTCGATCTTTCCGACAGAAGATTGTTCGACGATCTTGAGATCGCTGACATCATGAAAACCATGGATAATCGATATGTAATGGACGAAGACGCATTAAAGAAGTTTACATTTTCGTGATTTTGCCATATTGACCCATGCGTATCGCAAAGTTAATATTTGTTTAGTTTAAATCAAAAGCTTCATGGTTTAGACCGTGAAGCTTCTTTTTTTCTTCTTTTATCTTATCGTTTGCTTCAGGGAGAGAAGACGAGGTAAATATGGTATACAAGGTTTACTCCGGCAGAGTCGGAGGTATTTTCGGCGACCTTATAACCGTGGAGGTTGATGCGTCGCCGGGTCTCCCCGGTATTGAAATGATCGGTCTTTTGGCAAGCGAAGTCAAAGAAGCGGGCAACCGCGTAAGAGTTTCCCTAAAAAATAACGGCATCAATCTTCCGGCGATGAAGATCACGATCAATCTTTCTCCCGCCGATGAGCACAAATCGGGTTCGGCTTTCGATCTTCCGATTGCTGTGGCAATACTCGGTGTGTACGGGTATATCCCGGAGTTTGTTCCCGAAAAAACACTTGTGATAGGAGAACTGTCTCTTGACGGTGAGATCCGCCCCGTAAGAGGGATCCTTCCTATTGTAAAAATGGCACGGGAAAAGGGCTTTGAGCGTGTGATCCTTCCTAAGGACAATGCGGCCGAGGGCGCGCTTATAAGAGGCATAGACATCATTCCCGTGGATACATTGAGCGAGACTATGGGGCTTTTGGCTTTGGGCGGGAAATATTTTGAAGAAGCCGCAAAACCATACAGGACAGCCTGCGACCTTGGCAATGCGGAAACCGGCGATATTCCGGATTTTTCGGATGTGATCGGGCAGGAAAACGTAAAAAGAGCTGCCAAGATAGCGGCATCGGGATTTCATCATTTTTTGATGACGGGACCGCCAGGTTCAGGAAAGTCGCTCATTGCAAAGCGCATACCCGGCATCATGCCCGAGATGTCATATGAAGAATGTCTTGAGATCACGACTGTATATTCAGTGGCGGGTAAGCTTACCAAAAATCTGCCGTTTGTAAAAAGAAGACCATTCTGGAGCCCTCATCACGGAGCTTCCGCTCAGTCGATCGTCGGAGGGGGGCCTCTTGCAAAGCCCGGTCTTGTGAGCTTAAGTCATAAAGGGATACTGTTTCTTGATGAAATGCCCGAATTTAAACGTGAAACCATCGATATGTTAAGACAGCCGCTTGAGGACGGCACGATAACTGTATCAAGAGCGAGACAGACTCTTACATATCCGGCGGGATTCATGCTCGTGGGCGCCATGAATCCCTGTCCGTGCGGATTCTTTCCGGACAGGAGCAGGTGTAAGTGTACGGAAGTCCAGATTTCGAGATATTTATCGAGGATCTCGGGACCGATACTCGACAGGATCGACATTTGCGTTGAAGTCTCAAGGATGGATCCTTCAGAGATTTCGGCGGAACACGGTTTGCGCGAAACGAGCGCCGAAATAAGAAAGAAGGTTGAAGCCGCCGTAAACAGGCAAAAAGAAAGGTATAAGGATGAAAATTTCAAATTCAACGCAGAACTTCCGGGGGCGAAAATTGCAAAGTATGTGCCGCTCGGTGTTAATGAGACCGATTTTGTGAATTCACTTTATGAGAGCATGAAGCTTTCGATGCGTTCTTTGTACAAATTATTGAGAGTATCACGCACGATAGCCGATTACGACGGGGACGCCGATGTAACCGTTAAGCATTTGGCGGAAGCGGCCTGTTACCGCTTTCCCGATTATCTGGGAGGTTGACCATGGGGATATTTAAAGCAGTATACAACAAAGAAAAAGAACAGTTACCGTATTTTTACTGGATGAGTCTGGTATCGGATATAGGAATGCGCACATACGCAAAGATCCAGAATGTATTTAATTCGCCGAAGGAACTTTTCTGTGCGGGGGCCGACAGATGGGAAAAGGCCGGAGTGTTTACAAAAAAACAGATCGAAAGGCTTGAACTTTGCCAAAAGATCGATCCGGACCGGGAATATGAAAAGATGATAAGATCCGGGATAAGTTTTATCCCGTTCGAATCGGAAGATTATCCCGAAAAGCTTAAAGAGATCCCGTCGGCTCCGATAGCACTGTTTTTAAAGGGGGATTTTCCGCATGCCGGCGGGCCGGTGGTTTCGGTGATAGGCGCAAGAGCGTGCTCGCAATACGGTGAAAAAGCGGCATATGCGATAGGAGAAGCGCTGGGAGGCAGCAGGATCACACTTGTGAGCGGTATGGCGCGGGGAATAGATTCGATCTCGCAGATCGCGGCATTAAACGCGGGCGGCTACTCGCTTGCTGTGCTCGGCGGCGGTGTGGATGTTATCTACCCAAGAGAATCAAGGGTTTTATACGACAGGTTATGTGAAAGAGGAGGCGTCATATCCGAATTTGCGCCGGGCACCGAACCGAAACCGCAATTCTTTGCCGCAAGGAATCGTATAATATCGGGACTTTCCGATGTCCTGTGTGTGGTGGAAGCAAGAGAGAAAAGCGGAACGATGATCACGGTTGATGCGGCGCTTGAGCAGGGGAGGGAGGTATATACCGTTCCGGGGCGCATTACGGATCCTACGAGCAGAGGCTGCCTTGAACTTATAAAGCAGGGGGCGGGAGTGATCACCGATGTTTACGAGTTTGTAAACGATATAATGACAAATTACGGAAAGCCGCAAAATGCGGCAGAGAATATCAAGGCCGAAGATAAAGGGCCGAAAGCTGAAAGATTCGATGATCTTTCTTTGGAGGAAAAGAAGATCGTTATTTATACGGACGATAATTCTTTTACGGCGGATGAGATGTCGGCAAAGAGCGGACTCGGTGTTCCGGATGTCGTAAAAGCCTGTGTGATGCTTACGGTTAAAGGACTTTTGGTGAATATGGGAGCGGGAAGATTCAATCCGACATCCGTGATCCTTTCGATGAGAAATTACCTTATTGAAAACAAAACTTAATTATTTATACCTTGCGTCTTTAAAAAATATAGTGTATATTACTTCACGATTGTCGATGACAGTCAAGTTTTTGTGAGGGGAACGGTATTAAATATCCGTAACGGAGTGGAAAATGGCTAAGAATCTCGTAATCGTGGAATCACCCGCGAAGGTGAAGACCATCAAAAAATTTCTGGGCAGCAATTATGAAGTTGTTGCAAGCTACGGTCATGTGAGAGACCTTCCCAAAAGTTCTTTGGGTATTGACGTCGAGCATGATTATGAACCCAAATATATAACAATAAGAGGAAAGGGCGATGTTCTTTCGCAGCTTAGAAAAGAAGTCAAGAAAGCTGACAAGATATATCTCGCAACCGACCCTGACCGTGAAGGTGAAGCTATTTCATGGCATTTGATGGAAGCTTTAAAACTTGATCCGAAGAAGACTTCCAGGATCACGTTTAATGAAATCACAAAGAATGCCGTCAAGGAATCGCTTAAAAACGCAAGAAAACTCGACATGGATCTTGTAGATGCGCAGCAGACGCGAAGAATGCTCGACAGGATGGTGGGATACAGAATATCTCCGATCCTTTGGGCAAAAGTAAAAAGAGGTTTGAGCGCAGGTCGTGTGCAGAGCGTTGCTTTAAGGATAATCTGCGATCGCGAGGCCGAGATCGAGAATTTTACGGCCGAAGAATTCTGGTCGATAGATGTTGTATTAAAGGCATCCGGCATTTCAAAGCCTTTAACATGCAAGTATTACGGAACCGACGGCAAGAAGAAGGACCTTCATTCCGAAGCCGAGACAAAAGCGGTCATAAAGGATATCGAGGGTAAGGATTTTAAGGTAAGCGAGGTTAAGAAGAGCGAACGATCAAGGAAGGCGCCTCTTCCGTTTACCACATCGACTCTTCAGCAGGAAGCAAGCAAAGCTTTAAATTTCTCCACACAGAAGACAATGCGCCTTGCACAGCATCTTTATGAAGGTATCGAGATCGGAGCCGAAACTCTCGGTGTGATCACCTATCTTCGTACGGATTCTACACGAGTATCGGCCGAGGCCGAAGGACCCGCAAGGGATTTTATCAAAGACAATTACGGAAGCGATTATCTTCGCGAGATCGTTCCCGACAAGAAGGAAGGACAGAAGATCCAGGATGCTCACGAAGCGATCCGTCCCACCGATGTCAACCGTACTCCGTCTGTTATGAAAGCGTATCTTTCAAGAGATGAGTTGAGATTATATACCCTTATCTGGAAAAGGTTTGTGGCAAGCCGTATGCGCGATGCGCTTTATGAGGCCACAAACGTCAAGTTAAACTGTGATAAGCATATGTTTACCATGACCGCGTCAAAACTTGTCTTTGACGGTTTTATGAGTATATATATGGAGTCCGAAGAAGACAGTTCCGTGGCCGATGAAGCCGACAAGAATGTTTTCTCGGGCAACATAGGTGAAAAGACAAAACTTAAGGTTGAAAATATTGAGGAAAAGCAGCATTTTACCCAGCCGCCCGCTCATTATACGGAAGCTTCCCTGGTAAGAGCGCTTGAAGATCTGGGAATCGGACGCCCGAGTACATATGCGCCTACGATCACGACAATTCTTGCAAGACACTATGTCACCAAGGAAGGAAAGAACATTTTTGTGACCGATCTTGGCGAAGTGGTCAACAAGATGATGCTTGATGCTTTTTCATCGATCGTGGATGTTAATTTTACGGCCAACATGGAAGCCTTGCTTGACGGTATAGGTGACGGTTCGATCAAGTGGAAGACTGTTGTCGAGAATTTCTATCCCGATCTAGACAATGCGGTTAAAGCAGCAGAAAAGGATCTTGAGCATGTTAAGGTTCAGGACGAGGTTACCGATGTTGTCTGCGAAAACTGCGGCAGGAACATGGTCATCAAGTACGGCCCTCACGGTAAGTTTTTGGGCTGCCCCGGTTTCCCCGAATGTCGAAACACCAAACCTTTCTTTGAAAAGATCGGTGTGCCCTGTCCGAAATGCGGTAAGGATATCGTAATAAGACACACCAAGAAGGGCAGAAGATATTACGGCTGCATCGACAATCCGGAATGTGATTACATGGTATGGCAAAGACCCAAGAAGGAAAATCAGTAATAAGGGATAAAAAGCAGATGGTTTATGTCAGCGCCTCGCATGGGGCGCTGATTTTGTGTTTTTCGACTTTTTGGGAGGGGGTTACGGGGAGCGGCTACGGTGTACACATCGCATTAGGTATTGTGAATGTACAGTACCTAAGAAAGATGGTGAGATTTCGGTTCAAAAATAACAGACATTATGATATAATAAATGCTGATTTTTGAGCGTGTTGAGTAACTTTTTAACTTACAGTAAAACTCGCTATGGAGGGTGAAGTGTATGGGGAGTATAGAAAAGTATAAGAAATACTTTACAAAGGAATACTTGATGGGGCCGAATTCTTTTAGGCTACTTGATGAATTGATCAGAAGATGCCCTGAAGATGT
>JAEEMP010000015.1 GCA_016283275.1 Lachnospiraceae bacterium | reverse complement strand
GTATCAGAACGCAGATCATGTAGATGCCGAGTATGCATATGCAGGTATTCAATTCTCCGAGGAAAAAAGCGCTCATATTATTTCTCCATCTTTTTCAACTGTTTCACAAATTCCGAATTGTTTATGCCCTTGCCCATCTCTTTATCAAGACAGTGAACGGTATAGTGGCTGCCCTCAAGATGTACAGTGATCGTACCGGGGGTGAGGGTTATGGATTCGGCAAGGATCGCATTGTGATGTTCTTCCTTGAATCTTCTGCTGAATGTCACGACTCTCGGCTCCACCTCGAGTTTGGAGTTGTATATGTAGTATATGACATGGGCATTTGCGACTATTACCTCCTTTATGAGGATGAGAAGGTAAAGCAACGCCCGCGGAAACCTTTTTATGAGTTCGAGTTCACGTTTCGGACTGTAGCCGACAAATCTGTATAAAAACAGATAAAGGGCTGCGCAAATAAGAGCCCCTATCGTGAATATCTCCCATGTAAATTTTCCGTTAAGGATGATCCAAAAAAGAAGAAGCAAAAATGCCATAAAGTGATTCTCCTTAAAAAAGCACCAAGCGCTTTAAGTATCGCCGGTGCTTAGATGTTTAAGATCGACTTGCGTACAGCTGAAAGAGCGATCCTGAATTATTTTCTGTTTTTCAAAAACTCCGGTATGTTGATGCCGTTCTTGTCTGCGGGTGCAGCGGCATTTGAAGGAGTCGAAAGGTTGTTTGCAACATTCGTCTGCGGTTTAACGGGCTGTGCGAACGGTGTAGAACGGTTTCCCTGAGGAGCAGCCGGTCTGGGAGCCGCAGTCTGTGCAGGCCTGGGCTGAATTGAAGGTGTGACGCCTGTAGTCCCGGTCTTCGGGCTAAGACTCGCAAAACCGCCGCTGAAGGTGGATTTGATCGTGCCCTCGGATGATCTGTTCAAACCTGAAGGCGCAGAGGAAGTCTTATTCGTAGGTGTAAGAGGACGATAAAAACCGCCTAAACCAACACCTGAAAACTGGGGAATGCTTGTTTTCTGATCAAGGCCTGTTGCGATAACGGTAACCGAAACCGTATCGGCAACTGCCTCGCCGTCGTCCGCGCCGAAGATGATGTTTGCATTTCTGTCCGCAAGCTCTCTGATCTTCTGAGCGGCTTCTTTAACCTCAACCATTCCTATATCGCCCGAGAAGCTTAAGAGAATGTCCTTGGCGCCGTTGATTGATGTCTCGAGGAGAGGTGAAGAAATAGCCTCTTCCAAAGCCATCATACACTTGTCCTCACCGGTTCCGTATCCGATACCGATGTGAGCGATTCCCTTGTCTTTCATGACTTTGGAAACATCCGCAAAGTCAAGATTGACCATCATATCCTTAGTAATAAGATCGGTGATGCCCTGGACGGACTGTTTCAGGACTTCATCGGCCTTTTTGAGGGCTTCTCTTACGGGAGTCCTCTTATCAACGATCTGAAGAAGCTTGTCGTTCGGTATGACAATAAGAGTATCGACATTGTTACGAAGCTTCTCGATACCCGCAAGAGCATTGTCCATACGGGCCTTGCCTTCAAAATCGAAAGGCTTTGTAACAACGCCAACGGTAAGTATGCCCTTTTCTTTTGCGAGCTGCGCAATAACAGGAGCCGCACCCGTACCGGTGCCGCCGCCCATACCACAGGTTACGAATGCCATATCGAAACCGTTGATGACTTCGGTAAGTTCCTCACGGCTCTCTTCCGCGCTCTTTTCGCCCTTATCGGGATCCGCGCCGCAACCGAGTCCTTTGGTAAGTTTTTCGCCAATCTGGATACAGGTTGACGCCTTGCAATTGCTGAGCTGCTGCTTATCTGTATTTACACAGACAAATTCTACGCCGGTGATGCCTTCATCGATCATTCTGTTTACGGCATTGTTACCGGCACCGCCCACTCCGATTACTATAATTCTGGCACTGTTTGAAAAATTGTCGCTGGTAATTTCGATCAAGAGTCCGCCCTCCTTATTTCACCTTTTCGGGGATCATCTCACGGGGATAGAACAGATAGTCCCAAAGCACAATATATTGTGTTTCCGCTTAATGTCCTACAAAATCTAATGTATATAATAAAGTTATTTCTTTCAGAAATCAAGACTTTTTTTGAAAAAAAATGTATCCGTTGATTGTTTGCAAATATCGGTTTTTCTACGGTTGTCGATTGTTTTCTTCGCTCCCGTTTTCTTCTTTTTCATACGGTCTTAAGATCAGATCTTTGCGTTCTTCGGAATAGTATCTCATATCGAGTACTCCCCCGATCTCGGAAGCCTTGTCATATGCTCCTTTAAGCGCTCCGAGCAGGAATTCGTAATCCTTTTTCCTTCCGAGCAGCACTTCTATATTGTCTCCGTACAGCGTCACTTCACCGGACTGACCGAAGTTTATCTCGCTCACCGGGATCTCGTACTTTCTCAGAGTCTTCGCTATTTCCAGAACATCGTTAAAATATGTCTGTTTTGATATATTCAGTTGTTTGAAAACCACCGCTTCGGAGAAGTCAAGCCCCGTGACGCAGGGCACTCCCTCCGGTCTTTCGGAT